>JANMJF010000203.1:0-24640 GCA_031371245.1 Pseudomonadota bacterium
ATGAATGCCGACTTCCTGCATGCCTGGGCAATCGATGAGGCTGGTCTGCGCGTCGATGTGATACATGCGCGAGAAGGTGGTGGTATGCCGGCCGCTGCCGAGTGCGCTCGACAACTCGCCGGTCACCGCCGCCGCCGCCGGTACTAAGGCGTTCACTAGACTCGACTTGCCCATGCCTGACTGACCGCACAGCACGGTGCGACGCCCGCGCAGGCGTTCCAGCAGCACCGCCGGTGCGGACGGTGCGGCATCTTGCGCAGGACGCGCACTGAATTCGATCAACTCGTGGCCGGCGCCGACAAATAGCATGAGGCGCGCGCGCGCCTGATCGGCGCCTGGCAGATCTATCTTGTTCAGGGCCAGCAGGGTATTCACGCCCGCCGCATCGGCGACCAGCAGGATGCGGGTCAGGAATTCCTCGGAGGCGCGCGGTTCGACCGCCGCCAGCACCAGCACTTGATCGATATTGGCGGCAATGCCCTTGCGCTTGTGCGCATCGGATCGTTCCAGGTAGTTGCGCCGTGGTAGCAGGCCTTCGATGACCGCGCTTTTGGCGCCGGTCATGGTGAAGCTGACTTGGTCGCCGCACACCGCCTGATGTTTCCTGCCGCGCGTCACGCAGTCCAGGCGCGCGCCGTCGTCGCTTTCTACTTCATAGCGTCGCCCGAACACGGCGACGACCGTGCCGGTGGTGGCGCTCAAACGGTGGCTCGCGCGGTGGTCAGCGTACGCGGGTAAGGGGTGACTAGAACGGATAGGGCGAGACGGGTCATAGATTCCTTAACTACACATTGGGTGTCATGCTTGCAGCGGCACGGCTCGGCGGCGTATTGCTACACTGAAGGACCCAACATAGCAGGCTAGCCGCGCCCATGAAACTCACCAGCTTTCAAGTCACCGCCGACGGCGGTTCGCGATTCCTAGAAGTCACGGCGCCCTTCACGCTCGAACGTCAGGACGAGTTTGGCTACACGCTCAAACTGTCCGCGCCCTACCCCTCACCCAATGTGCAGTTCGTCGAACTGCCGGCTGGTATGGATCAGGACTGGCACACGGCGCCAGCGCGTCAGCTGGTAGTAGTGTTGTCGGGCGAGATCGAAGTGGAGACCACCGATGGTGAACGCCGACGTTGGTGCGCGGGTGAGGCCTTCGTGCCGGCCGATGTGACGGGGCGTGGTCATCGCACGCGCTGTATCGGTGGCGCGGTACGTTTGTTGTTCGCGCCTTTGTCGGAGGGCTTTGGGTTTGTCGGAATGTGAGGGGAAACCGAAGCTCGATCTGGTCGAAAAGGGTGGTTATCCTTCCTTGACTCGGCCGCAACACCCTGACGCGGAAGATCATGCAACTCGGGATGGAGGTTTAACGGCCGCGCTTACGTGGTGGAGGCGCTTGAGCGCCGATGGCGAGTCCGCTCGTTGCGACATTTCTGGCGTGGCATGACGTTCAGTGGCAGCTTGCGTGAGGGCTTCAAAAATGAACTGCACCGGGATAGATTTCAGCGGTCACGCTTTGCGACGAATGTTCGAACGCGCCGTGACTGTGGCGGAAGTTCAAACGGCCATCGAATTTGGCGAAACCGTCGCAATCTATCCGGACGATTTGCCATATCCGAGTTCACTCATACTGGGGGTTGTTGCGGGGCGCCCGCTCCACGTCGTCGTCGGGCGCGACCCGACCACGGGCGCTTGTTACGTCATAACGGCATACGAACCCACCAGCGATTTATGGGAAGCGGGTTTCAAGACGAGGAAAACCACATGAAGTGCATGATCTGCCGGCAAGGTGACACCTGTTTGGGCACCACGACCGTCATGTTGCAGCGCGGCGTAACGACCGTTGTCATCAAAGACGTGCCCGCTGCAATCTGCGAGAACTGCGGTGAATATTATCTGGATGCCGCGACGTCTGAACGTGCGCTCGCACTGGCGGAGCAATCCGTTCGTCATGGCGCTGAGATTGAGGTCCTTCGCTTTGCGGCGTGATGGCGGTTGGTCCTTGAATGAGTGCCATTGCCGGGTTGGGATTGCTAGCGGCCGGCCTGTAATAGGTCGGCTACCCGCACGCTGCGCCTAGCGCGGGTTTTCCAGACGAGACGACGTCGTTCGTCGACCAGTCCTTTTCAATACAGGTATGCGTGTGAGCGCGGTCGAGGGCAGGAATAGGGTCGTGATCAAGAAGATCCTTTCCGCGAGTCGTTTGCGCATTCGTTTCCACACCGAACTGCCAGCCTGCGATCCCGCGCGCTGAAGGTGCTGCGGCTGCCGTAACGTCACTCAATCGCGCCGACGCGCCCAGAACGCGCCGGTGGTACAGGTGAACGAACCGTCGGCTGCGTAGCTCAGCGCGCGCTTTACCTCGCTCGGGGCGCCGGCCTGCAGTGCGCGTAGCGCCGCGACGTGGATCTCCGGCGTTCGCATGCGCGCGATCCAAGCGGCGAAGTCGAGGCGGAGCGGCGAGCTCCACTCGTCACCAATGGCGAATCCCGCAGCATCCAGCGCGCCTTTCCACTCGGTACATGATCGATCGCGCACGTGCGATGGATCGCGCAACAGTTCGATCGTCTGCAGATGGGTGTCGACCAGTGGATCCTCATCCCCGAGTACGTCGATCACCAGCAGCTGGCCGGCAGGCTTCAGCACCCGGTGCATCTCGACCAGTGCGTCGCCGAGTGTCGTCCAATGATGCGCACTGTAGCGCGTGCACACGAAGTCAAAAGTGTTGTCAGCGAACGGCAGCGCGGCGGCGTAGCCCTGGCGGGTCTCCAGTGTTGCGAGTCCGCGGGTTGCGGCCTCAATGGCCACCGTTCTCAACATGCCCGGCGATGGATCGAGTGCCGTCGTGCGGCTGAGCAGTGTCGCGACGACGAACGCGAGGTGCCCGGCGCCACATCCGACATCGAGCGCGGCGCCGCTCGCTGGAACCTGGTTGGCGATTTGGGCACGTGCGTATTCGAGATCCGGTCCCCCTGCGTGCACCGCGCTCGTGAGGTAGTCTTGCGCCTGGGGGTCGAATTGAGTCCGAACGGAATCGTGGTGGTTATGCATGGTCGTGCTCCTCGGCATTACGTTGGCAGGAGCTTAAGAGACGGCGTGATGCCGACAAGGCCAGTGCTTATCCTATTATCGCTACTAACAGATTCAGCAGCGGAGCGACCAAGGTGCGCAGGCTCGAGAACGACGACTTAGAACAAGGCGCGGCGGATGGCGGCGCGCTGCTCGGAGAATTCCTCCGTGCGCGCCGGGATGGTCTACGTCCGCACGACGTAGGCCTGCCGGCCGGCGTGCGGCGCCGCGCGCCCGGCCTGCGCTATCGCCGGTTGTGCGTGGTTACCTGTTCCAGCTCGCTCTGCCATCACCTCGCGACGAGTCCCTAAGTCCGACAGGCTCCTAGGCCCGCACGCCCAAGAGCGCAACCGGCTGCGCTACGTCTTCCTCAATCCGCGCGCGAGAGTTCATCGTCGACTGGCCGGAGCGGTCGCGGCGTCTAGTCGCCGAGTACCGCGCCGACACGGCGGCGCCGCGTGGCGATCCGTCGCGCGGTGCGCTGGTGCGCGAGCTTACTCAGGTCAGCGCCGAGTTCTCGTCGGCGTGGCGCGCTCAGCACGTCTGCGCACGGGACGGCGGGCTACGGCACTTCGCGCATGCGCGAAGTGGGCTGGTAGCTTACGAGCAGTACGTAACGCGCCTGGCTGAAAATGCCGAGCTGAAGATGACGGTGCTGGTGCCACTGCCGCCCACACGACTGTTTGACCAAGGTCCTAAGCAAGGTCAGGGCAGGTTCCGAGCGTCTCAATCGGGTCGAACTCAGCCTTAGCCCTGCCGTATGCGAACGTCCGAACGCAGCCGGGCATTTGTTTGCGTTGACCTCACGCCTGCCCGGCGACCCCCGGCAAGGTCGCAATTTCCCCCAGCCATGACTGTGCTGAACTGCACCATAGCTGACGCTGAGGCTTCAATTCATTGCGCTGCGCAATCGTACCGACACGCAGACCATAGACCTTCGGTCCTGTGCCGGGTGAGGTTGCGTACAGGTTCGAGCCGCAACGATCGCAGAAGCCTTGCTCGCGCGCTCGTCCGCTTGCGGCAATCTTGACATAGATCTTGGGTGTGCCGCGTTTCACGGTGAAGCGATCTTCAAGGGTGAAGGCCACCACGCGAAAGGCTGAACCCGACAGCATCTGGCAGTCGCTGCAATGGCAGATGACCACGCGCTCTGGATTGATTTCCGCAACGTATTCGATACTGCCGCAATGGCAGCTGCCGTCGACATGCATGGCTTCACTCCTTATTTATCGGCAGTGGCCATTTGACCACTTCGCCGCTTTCATCGTATTCGGGAAAGACCGTCACGCTGACGACTTTGGCGCGCGCGATGCCAAAGGTCAGATCGAGCACACGGTCGGTGTAGTATTTTTCGTCGTTACTGACTTCGACTTCGAGATCGAGATGCGGATACTTCATTAGCAGCAGCTTGCCGCTCAGACCCATGGGATTGAAGCCGCGCACCAGGGTATAGGGATGATAGGACGTGATGTGAGAGAGACGGAAATCGTTGTCGGAATCGAAGGACAGTTCCAGACGCAGCATGCGGTAGGTCCAGATCGACGACAGCTCACCGTCCTCGTGGGCGTCTTCGGTATTGCGATCGGGCGCGCCCAGTGCAACCGTGATCTCGTCCCGGGTGCTACCGAGCAGCAGCTCGTCGACGCCAACATGGGGATGAATATCCATAACTAAGGCGCGTGACCACCGACGATTTCGTCGCGCACCCAGCTCGCCAGCAGCGTGCGCAGCGCGGCGACGAAAGCCAGTGGCTGATCGAGCAGCAGATGGTGCTGAGCTTCCGGGATCTCGATGACCGGTGCCTGCGGGCCCATCAATTCGGACATGTAGTCGTCGGTATCACGGCTCACCAGCGCGCTGTTCTGGCCGAACATCAGCGCCGCCCGGCAGCGCAGCGCCTGTAGATGTTCGTGAAAGGGTTCACCCCAGCGGCGAGCGTTCATGGTGTTGATGTCGAACTTCCAGGTCCAGCCGGCGGCTTCTTCTTTGAGGGAATGACGGGCGATAAATTCGACCAGGAATTCGTTATCGCAAGCTTGTTGCGGCAGTAGCCGGAAGCGCTCGAGACCCTGCGCGAAACTCGGATAGTGGCGCTCGAAACTGCGCGCGCGTACTGCCGTGGACGGCGGACCGTCGCCCTCGGGGCGTCGAATCGGTGTGTCGACGATTACCGCGCCACCAACTTCGTCACCATAGACAGCACCGAAGCGCATGGTCATGTAGCCACCAAAAGAGTGTCCGATCACAAACGGCCGCTGACCCAGCGCGGCATCGTGCAACACCGCGCGCATCTCATCGGCGCGCAAATCGGCGTTGTACTCCGGTCTTCGCCCGCTGTCGCCCATGCCCGACAGATCCAGGGCCGCGACCCGATAGTCGCGGGTGAAAAACGGCGCGATGAAACGCCACCAATTGGCGTGGGCGCCGCCGCCATGCACGAACAACAGTCCGCGCTGATTGGCACGTGTGTCGTCACCCGGCCACAGCAGGTAATGGATCGGGCAGTCGGCCACCGTCACGTAGTGCGAACTCACAGCCTGCGCCAGCGCCCAGTCGAACCAGCTGGGGGTCGGGCGCTGCACGCGTAAGCGCGGGTCGTGGAGATCGGGGCGGGCAGGGTGGCTCATGTCGCGCAATTTTATTTCCAGTTTCTTGAGTTTGTACCACAGAGTGCCCGCGCTGAGATCGAGCAGACGCATGGCCACACGCGATGAACCCCGTGCCCAAGCTCGCAAGCGGCGGTTAGACTAGGCCCCACCGAATATCATCAGGGGAGCCTTCCATGTCAGTCGTCGAATATTCCGTGCAGGGACACATCGCCACCGTCACGCTCAACCGTCCGGAGGCGCGCAATGCCATCAACCCTGAGGTCGCGGCCCGCCTCGCCGATGCCTGGTGCGCGGTCCGTGACGACGACACCGTGCGTGTCGCGGTGCTGGCGGCTAAAGGCCCGGTATTCTGCGCGGGCGCCGATCTCGGTCAGCTGGTGCCGCTGATAGCGGGCAACCGCAAGGCCGAAAACCAATGGGATGAACGCGTGCTGGCCGATCCAAATATTTTTGAAGCGGCGCTACTGCGCGATTTCGACGTGGTGAAGCCAGTGATCGCGGTCATACAAGGGCACGCCATCGCCGGCGGCATGGAGATCGTGCAGGGCACCGACATTCGCGTCGCGGTGCCGACCGCGCGCTTCGGTGTACAGGAAGTGAAGTGGGCGATCTTTCCGGCCGGTGGATCGACCGTGCGCCTGCCGCGCCAGTTGCCGTTTGCGAAAGCCATGGAGCTGCTGCTGACGGGTGATCTGATCAGTGCCGAGGAAGCGCTGCACTGCGGTTTTTTGAATTACGTGGTCGACGACCCCTTGGCCAAGGCGCTGGAGATTGCAAACAAGATCGCGGCCAATGGACCGATCGCAGTGCAGGCCATCCGGCGCTCGGCCAAGGCTTGTCTCGGCGTGCCGGAAGCGCAGGCACTCAAGATCGAAACCGCGATCTCGGCGCCGGTGTTCAAGACCGCCGACGCCAAGGAAGGTCCGCTGTCCTTCATGGAAAAGCGCGCGGCTGTGTACAAGGGCAAATAGCACGGTGAAGGCGTCCATTTGCGACCTGCTCGGCATCGAGTTTCCGCCGCCGGTCCGGCGCCGACCTTGGTAGTGAGGACGAGTGATGGACTGGACCCCCAGGCAGAAACGGCTCGCGACCATACGTTGGTTGTGGATAGTGCCGACCGCGATTCTGGTCTGGTACGCGATGCTCTTGCTGGGCATGGCGCTCGATACACTGGCGATGGCTTTCTGTCCGGCTGATCAACAACTGTCCGGCTTCTGTATCGCGTCGTGGTTCCGGCCGGTGGAGCGCGGCATCGTCATCGGTTGCGCCGGCCTCAGCGGTTTCGCCATCGTGCTGACCAGCGCGGTCATCGCGCCGGTCTATCGGCTGCGGGCAGCGGCGGTGATGTATGGCGTGGGTGCGCTGGTGGCTGTCAACATGGCCATGCAGACCAGTGCCCACGCCGAATTTATAGCCGCTCTGGTCGGCGGCCTGCTGGCCACGCTGGTCGCCGCGCGTCTGCCCCAAAGTATCGAACTCTGAGCCTCGGCAAGACCGTCGTTGCGGTCAAGGCGCGCCGCGCGCGGTCGCTATAGCGGACGAGGAGTGCGACGAGCGCTCCATCCTCGACAGGAGTTTTGTATGCAAGCCAGCGCGGCGGTCCCGAGTATGGCGCACGACAGCGCCATCGCATCCCTGAGTCAAGAAGAGCTGGCTGCGTGCGCCCAAATCCTGGCGCTCGGTATCGCCCAGCACCGCATCAAGTTCGGTGTCATTCCGCTGGAGTCGGCCTCTGCCCAGGACGGCGCCGCGTCTGCGCGTCTGCGTGACGCGG
This sequence comes from Pseudomonadota bacterium, assembly GCA_031371245.1. GTDB lineage: Bacteria > Pseudomonadota > Gammaproteobacteria > JADJYF01. The sequence continues at coordinate 7,446 of JANMJF010000203.1, forward strand.
TGCGCGCCAGCTTTGACGAAGCGCTGCATTTAGTGCGTAAGCAGCTCGCGCAACGGCAGTCGCCGCGGCCGGTATTGAGCGCCGAGGAAGCGAGCGACTTGGCCGAGGCGCAGGCCGCCGCGACGCGCGAGCAACGTCGCCAGCTGCGCATCAGTGTCACGGCCACCGTCCAACTCGGCCTGATCGATAGCACTGAGACCAAAAAGGCGACCATGCGCAATATTTCCTGGGGAGGTGCCTCGGTGCGCTGCGTCGACATGGTCTTGCACGCCGGACAGCGTGTGCGCCTACTCCTGCCGATCGGCAAGGGAGACAAGATCACGACCGTCGCAACGGTATTGCGCACCACCACGGTTAACGGCGCCACTGAGTATGGCCTGCGCTTCGACAGCATGAGTGCGGCGGACGAAGAACGGCTGGAGAAAGTACTCGACATCCTGGTCGCCAATCCCAGTCCCGACTCGCGGCGCAGCGAAGCCCGCCTGGTGCAGCGGCTGGAGATCGAGTACGGCGACAGCGGCGAATTCTGCGCCGTGCTGGAAGACATCTCGCCGAGCGGTGTGATGTTGACGGTACCGGACCCGTTGGACATCGATCAGTCGCTGCTCGTGACCTTGAGCGGCGCCGATACCCATTACAGTCTGAGCCTGCGCGCGCGCGTGGTGCATCAGACCCTGGTCACCGATTGCGGCATGGATATGTATCGCGTCGGTCTCAAGTTTGAACATCCGGGCGACGAGCTGCGCGACCGCGTCGCGGCGGTCTTGCAGCATCTAGCGGTGATGCGCCCAGTCGCGATAGATGAGTTTGCCAACGAGGTGATTTGAGCCTCGGCGCTGGGCCTTCTTACTCGCCGTTCAAGCGCCAGTCGTAGTCGATATCCGCCGCCAGACCGAGTTCGCTCGGCACCGCGAGATAGCGCGCAATGAAACCCGCCACGCCACCCGCGCTGGCAAAATCGCCCTCGAACCAGTCGAAGATTTGCGAGACGTGCACGCCGTCACGCGCCACCCGCAGGCCCTTGTCGGGATTGGCGAGAAAGTGCATCACCTGATCATTCAACTGCTTGTCGAGTGTCGCTCCACGGTAGGGCTCGGTGCGCAAGTCCGGGCAGCTTACCGAGGCGCAGACGATGGCGAAATGAATGCGGGCATCGCCCTGTTTACGCAGGCGGCGGTGTTCGATATCCGCCAGCGAGACCGCTTCGCCATCGAGCTGTCCAGCGCTGCGCTGCCATACCGGTCGCAGGAAATTGCCGATGTCCTTGATGCTCTGCACGGGCTGATGCTCGACCACCATTTTGAGCGCGAGCAAGTTATAGGCGTTGATATGAAACGCGAGCCACTCGTGGCGGCCAGCGAGTTTCGCCAGCGGAAAATTTTGTAGCGTGGCGAGCGCCGACGCAAATCGTGGATCGGTGGCCAAGGCACCATAGTCGACGAGGTTGAGCGTGATGCCGTCACGCTGGCCAGCCCGGACGTGGGCGGCGAGCAGCGCCGCGTAATCGTGCCAGTCGGGCTCGGTCGCAGCGCAGGGCCGGCCGGCCGCCGCCAGCACCGCCAGCAGCATACCGGCCCAGCGCACCGACCTTATCGCGCTGACGCCGCGCCGGCCTGTGGGTTGGGCCGCGTCGTCCATGCTGTCTGTCTCCACTTTCGACGTTGCCATGGGTTCTTGAGCAATCGACTGCGCTCGGGATGCATCGCGGGCTTGGTGCTCGCAAGTCGCTCGCCGACCGCGTGCGGCGAGCGAGTGCGTTTGTGCGTTATCCTCGCCGGCACTTGCGCGCAACGCGCGCGTTCAAACGTGGGGAGGGTAGCGCATGGACAACACATCGATCGACAACCGGCAGCTGTGGGAAATGGTACAACGACAGCTGATCAGCGAAACCTTGCAGGACTATAGCTATTACGTCGATCGCAACGATCCGGCCGGCCTGGTGCAGCACGTCTTCTGTGAGGACGGCGAGTTCGAACTCGGCGCCCGGCATGCGGTGGTCGGTCGTGTCGAGCTGGCCAGGATGTTCGCCAAGACGCTGGCCCCGTTCAGCGCCACCAGCCACCACATTTCCAATATTCGCATCCGCTTTGAAGGCGACTCGCGCGCCGACTCGACGGCCTATGTCTATGCCTGGCATATCAGCGCCGACGATGGCCATCGCATTGACCTGTGGGGTCGTTACCACGACAGCCTGCGCCTCACTGCGCAAGGCTGGCGCATCGCCGTGCGACGACTGTCGGTGGCGGGCTCCGATGGCTGGGCCAAGCCGCCCTTCGAGGTCATCGAACGCTTGGCCAATCCGCTCAACCCGCCATCGCCGCAGATCACTCGGCGCTGAGGCTGGCGGCGAGCCGGCACGCAATGGCGCGAGGCTATTGCGTGCCAGCAGGCGAGAACGTGCTGGTGCGGTTCCCGCCGCGCGCCCTCAAGCGGCCTGGGTCTTGGCCGTATCCCAGCTGCGCAGTTCCGGCATCACTTTCTCGGCGAAGGTCTTCAGGGTGCGTTCGGCGCACTCGAACGGCATGCCGGCGAAACGCGAGATCATGAGAATGTCGAAATCGCCAATCGCACGACGACGCTGCTCGAAACCTTCCAGCATCTGCTGCGGTGTGCCCCACACCTGGCCGGCGACGTAGCCATCTGCCACTGCGTCCAGGCCCATGGCGTTCATGGCAGTCGCCGCATCACCGTAGGCTTCGTAGCCCTTGGCGTTCTTGAAATGCTCACCCATCATCTCGTAGTGATGCATGACGGACAGCAGATAGGCGCGAATGTACTTGTGGGCATTCTCCGTGACACGGTCGGCATTGGTGTCGCAGACCGTGATGTCGGTCATGATCGGCAGCGGTGCGGCGCGGCCATGATGTTTGCGGAAGGAGGTCGAATAAGCCTCGATTTCGGCCTTGTGTACTTCCAGCGGCTTGTAGGTGAACTGCATCATCTGCGCGCCGAGCTGGGCCGCTTCCTCGACCGAATCCGACGACATCGCGACCTGCTTGATGCGGCCCTTGAACGACTTGGGGTGCGGCCGGATGACGGCGCGCGGCTGGTCGAAATACTTGCCATGGTGTTCTGCCATGACGCCGGTTTCGAGCGCGTTGATGATCATCGGTGCGGCTTCGTCAAAACGCTCGCGGGCTTCGTCCATCGAGATGCCGAACTGGTTGTACTCACGGCGCGACAGACCGCGGCCGAGGCCGAGCAGACAGCGTCCGCCTGACAACTGGTCGAGCATGGCGGCTTTTTCAGCCACGCGCAGCGGTTGTGTGTTCCACGGCAGGATAACCGCACCGGTGGCGAGTTTGATCTGCTTGGTCAAGCCCGCGACATGGGCGAGGTAGACGAAGTTGTCCGGACAGAAGGAATAGTCCTCGAAGTGATGTTCGACGACCCATAATTCGTCCACCCCGAGCTGGTCGGCCTGGATCGCGAGTTTGAGTTCTTCGTTGAAAACCTGTTCGTCGCTGCAGTTGTCGTAACCCCAGCTCTGAAAAATCTGTGCCATTCCGATTTGCATGAAATATCTCCCCTGAGATGGTGGGCGTGGTGACGGGCGTAAGGCCTTGGCCGCTTGCCCGTCTTGGCCAGCGGCGCGCATCGAGCCGGCCCTGGCAGGGTCAAGGCCACAAGAATACCCGCCAGCGAGCCATTGAGTAAGCGCGAATTCGGGGCGCAGCGCTGCGTACGCGGTCACGCGAACGCCCACGATCAGTGTGTGATGCGCGCCGCGCAGTGTGTGGCGCAGCGCGCCGTCGCTGACCAGCTGCACCGCGTCAGCGCCACACGCGTCTGCTCCTCACAGGGTGCGCGAAATAATCTCTTTCATGATCTCCGACGAGCCGCCGGCGATGCGACTGACGCGGTGACCGGCCCACGCCCGCGCAATAGGATATTCCCACATGTAGCCATAACCACCGTGCAGTTGCAGGCACTCGTCGAGTACGCGGCCAAGGGTTTCGGTGACGTGTAGTTTGGCCATCGCGGCGTCATTGGCATCGAGCATGCCCGCCATGTGCATTTCCATGCAACGGTCGACGAAGGTGCGCGCCACTACCGCATCGGTCTTACATTCGGCGAGCTTGAAGCGCGTGTTCTGCAGCGCGAACAGCGGCTTGCCGAAGGCTATTCGGCCCTGGGTATAGGCGACGGTATTGCTCAGTGCGGTCTCAAGCGTGGTGGCCGATCGGATGGCGACGATCAGGCGTTCCTGCGCGAGTTCCTGCATGAGGTATTTAAACGCGTGGTGCTCTTCGCCGAGCAGACGATCAGCGGGCAGGCGCACGTCGCTATAGAAGAGTTCGGAAGTGTCTTGCGCGTGCCAGCCAACCTTCTCCAGATTGCGCCCGCGTGTGAACCCCGCATCGCCGCGTTCTGTCACCAATAAGCTCATGCCCTTGGCGCCGGCTTCAGGGTCGGTCTTGCAGACCGTGATCACGAGGTCGGCAATCTGCCCATTGGAGATGAAGGTCTTCTGACCGTTCAACACATAACTGTCACCGTCGCGCACGGCGCGTGCACGCATGCCCTGCAGATCGCTGCCGGCGCCCGGCTCAGTCATGGCGATGGCACCGATGATCTCGCCTGCGCACATGCCCGGCAGCCATTTCTGTTTCTGCGCCTCACTGCCGTAATGCAGAATGTAGGGCGTGACGATGCCGGAATGGAGATGAAACGCCGGGCCGGTGGCCTCGACCTTGGCCAGTTCCTCGATGACGATGGCGGTATGCAGGAAATCTCCGCCCGGGCCGCCGTACTGTTCAGGTACGAAGCTACATAACAGGCCATTGGCACCGGCGGAGCGCCACACTTCACGGCTGACCACGCCATCTTTTTCCCATTGCGCGTGATAGGGCTCGATCTCCTGGCTGACGAAGCGGCGTACGGCGTCGCGGAACAGTTCGTGATCGGAGGAATAGACGGTGCGTGGAATCATGGACGCTCCTCGTGATGGAACCGCTCGATGCTGCTGGAGGCGTGCCCAGGGCTGGCCCGGCACGCAGCACGAACTATACGGCAAGGCTTGCGCCACAGTCGCGGACGGGTAGCCGAGGGCCTACCGTGGTGTCTGACTAGCCGTTATGCTGCGCCATCACTCCACGGGAGGCTCGAAAATGAAATTCGGCGCATACGGCGTATTCACCTTTACTGACTCGATGGATGCTACACAGCTTGCCGAGCTGGCGCGGCGTGTGGAGGAATTGGGTTATTCCACCCTGTGGTATCCCGAAGCCTTCAACTACGAACCATTCGCCATCGGTGGCTATCTGCTCAGTCATAGCAAGAAGCTGGTGGTGGCGAGCGGTATCGCCAATATCTATGCGCGGGATGCCGCCTCCTCGGTGATGGGGCACAACAGTTTGAATAAACTGTACGGCGAGCGTTTTGTGCTCGGCCTCGGTGTATCCCATGCGCCGCTGGTCTCGGATTTGCGCGGACACGAATACACGCAGCCGCTCGCGACCATGCGCGCCTACCTCGATCGTATGGATCAGGCTTGGGCCGCCCTCGGCGGTGCGCCGGCCGAAAAGCGCGTCGTGATCGCTGCGCTCGGTCCGCAGATGGCCAAGCTCGCTGGCGAGCGCACCCTGGGCACCTTTCCCTACAACATCACTCCCGCGCAGGTCGGGATGTCCAACACCGCGATGGGCGGTAAGGGCGTCATCATCTGCGAGCAGAAAGTTTGCCTGTGCGAGGACCCGGTGCTGGCACGCAAGACCGCGCGCGCTGCGCTGAACCCTTACATGGGTCTGCCCAATTATTACAAGAACTGGTTTCGCCTCGGTTTTGACGAAAGCGATCTGAAGGATGGTGGCAGTGACCGGCTGATGGATGCCATGGTCTTGTGGGGCTCGGCCGCGCAGATCAAGGCCAAGCTCAAGGCCTACTTCGACCAGGGTGCCGCGCAAGTGGTGGTGCAACCGATCCGCGCCGATGCTAAGCCCGGCCCGTGCTGGCAGGCACTGGCAGCGTTGGCGCCAGCGGCCTGATCAGAGTCGGATCTACGCGGTGCGTTTTAGCGGCTGACCGGGAACAACGGCAAGTATTCAGCGCGCGCCACGGTTGTAATCCAGCGCAGCAGTTCCGAGAAGATAGTCGCTTGACGGGCGGAGTCGCCGTCGCCGTGCTCGTCAGTCAGGGCCAGTGGCGCGGCGCGCGCATAGAGTGCGGCGCAGCCAACGTAATGACCCTGTTGGGCGAGATGAAGCTGATTGACAGTCTCAAGCATGCGCCGGAACAAGGCGTCGTTCATGGTCCACACATAGCGGCCATCGACCCGCGCCAGGGCGAGATCATTCATGCCCGACCACAGCAGCGCGTCGGCGCGACTGGTACAGGCGCTGGCGAGACTGACAAAAGCAATCAGGCTGCCGCCACCAATGCGGAAGATCATTTCGCGCGTCGCGTTCCACAACTCGGCCATGGTCGCGCGATCGACATGGCTGCCGGTCAGTTCGCGGTAAGCACCGGGCAGACGCCACAGCAAATTCCAGCACAGCGTGATGGCGGTCGTGGTGCCGCCCATCACGAGGGTTGGCGCATTCGCTCCAATCGGGCTGTGTGGATCCGCTTCATCGGGTAGCAGAGTACGCAGCGATACGAACTGCTCGGTATCGAGCCCGAAACGCAGCGGGCAGCCCATGCCTTGAGCGCGCAATTCCTTCGCCCACGCGGCGGTTGCGGCATTGAACAACTCATTCATCACGCGCATCGGCGCCAGGATCTGCAAAGCGAACAGATCATTAGCTGCGCGCGCGCGCAGATCGGGATCGCGGCGCGCGTCAGCGAGCTCGCGTCGCTGCCCGTCGACTTCGAAGCTCATGCCCAGCCCGCGCGGATCGCTGGCGATGAGACGCGCGACGTGCGGCCAGAAAGCCTCGATATAGGCCACGCTGACGTGGCTGGCCGCGATCGGCGGTGGCAGCGGTGACTCATTTTGCGAATGTCGCAGTCGCGTGAACATCGCGTTGATCGCATCGACAATGAGGTCTACTTCGTGGACGGGTGGCGTGGCTGGATGGGACATGCGCTTGGCTTCGAATGATGGCGCAACAGCCGCGCTGCGTGGGCTTCGGCGCTTTTTTTATTCTGAATGAAAGAAGGGCCGCAGCTGCGGCCCTTCGTGAGACTGAGTATCCGCTACCCGTGGATAGACTTCGAGATACCGTCCTCTCAATTCGCGTGCGAAGGCAACCCCGCCATCGAACTGAGATCCAAGGGTCGGCCAGATACCAGGTTAATCTCACTAGACATTGGATCACCTCCTTTTTACTTCAATGAATGAGCTTCGAGTATCGTACGAAGCCTGGCCGCAGGTAAAGCGGTGACGGTCGCGATGGAATTTGTTGGACATTCACGGGTCGATGAAGCGCGGCTGCACGGCCGCGCACAGGAGTGGCAAACATGAGATTACACCTGACCATAAAGAGCGGCGCGCGTGCGTTGGTGAGTTCGATGTTCGCGGTGAGCGGCATGGCCCACGGGCAGGTGCTCAATGGCGGTCAGATCCAGATGCTGCTGGGTCAGGCGCAGCAGATTGAGCAATGCATGGCCGCGGCCGACACGTCTGCCACGCAGGCACTGCGCCAGCGTGGCGAGCGCATCTCCACCGAGATCGAAAGCCTGTGCAAAGCCGGCAAGCGCGATGCTGCGCAGGCCAAGGCCTTGGCTTTTGGCCGCGAAATGGCCGACTCGCCAGCGATGGCCAGTCTGCAGGAATGCGCGGGTGCGCTGGGCGCGCTGTTGCCGGCGGCGCTTGCGACTCTGAAAGGCGACGCGGCCGATGCCATGCAGGTCTGCGACGTCCGTTAAGTTCGATTGCGCTTTGCTTCGCTGCGGCTCACAGCAGTTGTGAGCGGCAGCGGTCTTGCCAATGCAAGGCTGCAAGCTCATTGTGCTGGTGCCGATAACAGCATGTCGCATGGACTTGCGAGGGTGAGCGTTAATGCCCAATCCATTGAAATCTGAAGTAAGCGCGTTAGCGCAGCCAGCAACGGCTGCAATCGGCGAATACCGCAAGCTGGCCTCTGCCGAGCGCCCACTGCTGCGCGACCACCTGTTGCGTCTGTCACCCGATGATCGCGCCTTACGCTTTCTGTCGAGCGTCAGCGCTGACCATATCGAGCAATACTGCTCACGTGTCGATGAGCATTACCGCATCGTGGTCGGGTACTTCGTCGATAGCGTCTTACGTGGCGCCGGTGAAATCGTCTTCAATATCGGTTCGACCTGGCTCGGCAGTTGCGAAGTCGCGCTGTCGGTCGAAACTACCAGTCAGAACGCTGGCGTCGGCACCGAGCTGCTGCGCCGTCTGCTGGTACTGGCGCGCAACCGTGGTGTCAGCAAGGTTCGAATGCTGTGCATGCGCAGTAATCGCCGCATGCAGACGCTGGCGAAGAAGTTCGCAGGCGAACTGCATTTTGCCACCGGCGATGTCGAAGGCACGCTCTATCCGCGCTGGCCCGATGCTGCCTCGCTGTTCGAAGAATCCTGGCAGCAGGGTTGCGCGATGTTGAATCTGGTGTTCGGCCTGACACCGTCGATCCCTCACGCGGACGATGCGAAGTCCATCACGTAAGTGAGTGCCGTGTTCATAAACGATTAAGCCCCCACGCCCTATCGTGCTGCCACCAAGTGCGCGACTTCGCGCCGTCGGTAACAAGTCTGCAATGCAGGCCAAGGAGTTCGATATGGGTACCCATGGCTCACACAAGTTTCGCGCCCCGCTCGCCATCGGCGCCGGCTTGGTGCTCTTGCTGAGCGCCGCCAGCGTGAGCGCTAGCGGAGGGTATCGTGGTCATGGTTATGGCCACGGCTATGGGCACCACGGTCACTACGGCGGACCGAATGTCAGCATCTCAATCGGCAGTTATGGGGGGTATGGCGGATACAGTGGCTATGGCGGCTATGGCGGCGGTTATACGACCTATCCGGCCTATGTCGCGGCGCCGCCGGTGATCTACCGTCAAGCTTATGTGGTGCCGAGCTATGGCTATGCCGAGCCGGTCTACAGCTACCCGGCGCCGACTTACAGTTACTCGCAGCCGTATTACGGCGGCGGTTATGTCAGCCGTGGCCCGACCTTCGGTAACGCGGTGGGTGGCGCGATCGGTGGCCTGATCGGCGCGCAGATTGGTCATGGTTCCGGCAATGTGGCCGCAACCGCCGCCGGTGCGGTACTCGGCTTCATGCTGGGCGGCCAGTAATCGGCCTGTTTTGCCGAACGTCGGGATGACGTGCGGCACCTTCTCTGGAGGATAGGACGGCGCCTGCGGGCGCCGTCTGCTTTTGTCGTCAGGCGGGGCTAGCCGCCCTCGATGGCCGGCAGGAAATAGACTTCACTGTCCGGCTTCACGATTTCAAGATAAGGGTCCTGAAAGATCTCACCATCGACCGCGATAGCGGTGCCGGTGCGCAAGCGCTGACCGATGCCGGGAAAACGTTGGTCCAGCGCCCGCAGCAGCGCACGCACGTCGCCGGCTTCCACCTCGACATGCGTGACACCGTCGGCGAAGGCGCGCGCCGCGTCCAGCGGCAGTACTACCTTCGCCACGGTATCGCTCCTCAACCCTTGGCCTGGATTCTTGCCAGCAGCCTGGGCGGCGAGATCGGCAGGTCGCTGACGCGCTTGCCAATCGCACGGGACACCGCGTTTGCTACCGCTGCCAGGGGTGGCACGATCGGCACCTCGCCCACGCCGCGCACCCCATAGGGATGGCCGGGGTTCGGTACTTCGATCAGAATGGTGTCGATCATCGGCATGTCCGAAGCAACCGGCACGCGGTAGTCGAGGAAGCCGGTGTTCAGCAGATTGCCTTCTTTGCTGTACACATATTCCTCGTTCAATGCCCAGCCGATGCCCTGCACCGCACCACCCTGCAACTGGCCTTCCACATAGGCCGGATGAATGGCGGTGCCCACGTCCTGGATGGCGAGGTAGCGCAACACTTTGACAAAGCCCGTTTCCGGATCGACTTCAACATCGCAGATATGCGTGCCGAAGCCGGGCCCGGCACCCTGGGCATTGATATTGGCCTTGCCGCTGATCGGGCCACCGGTCTTGCCGGCGACACGCGCGATGTCAGCGATGGACAGCGGTTTGTATTTGTCGGTCTCGATGGCGACCGCCATGCCGTCTTTCCACTCGACTTGATCCGGGTCGATTTCCCAGACTTTGGCCGCGCGCTGCTTGAGCTGCTTGACAACGTCCTGCGCCGCTTCGATCACGGCCTTGCCGGTAGCGAAGGTCACGCGGCTGCCGCCGGTCAGATCGCTGTAGGGCACGGACTCGGTGTCGGCGACTAGTGGCTTGACCCGGTCGACGTCGATGCCCAGCACTTCCGCCGTCATGATCGCCATCGAAGCGCGCGAACCGCCGATGTCCGGATTGCCGGTCACGACGATCACTGTACCGTCTTCGTTCAGCGCCACGGAGGCGCTGGAATTGCCGCCGATGTTGAACCAGAAGCCCGACGCAATACCGCGACCCTGATTGGGGCCGAGCGGGGTATTCCATTGTTTGGAGGCCTTGGCCGCGAGCAGGGTTTCTTCATAGCCGATGCGCAGGAATTTCGGCCCATAGGGTGTCTTGGTCCCTTCCTTCGCGGCGTTCTTCAAACGCAGCTCCAGCGGGCACATGCCGAGCTTCTCGGCCAGGATGTCCATGGTCGATTCGACGACGAAGGCTGCGACCGGCGCGCCCAGTGCGCGATAGGCAGCGGCTTTGGGCCGATTGACCACCACATCGTAGCCCACCGCCCGCATGTTCTTGATGTCATAAGGCGTGGTGCCGGTCATGCAACCCAGCATTACCGGCGAGCCCGGGAAGGCACCGGCTTCGTATTCGAGCTCGAGATCGGCGGCGGTGATGGTGCCGTCTTTCTTCGCGCCGATCTTGCAGCGGCCGTGGCCACCCGAGGTCGGGCCGGTAGCGCGGAACACTTCATCGCGGCTCATGACCATCTTGACCGGGCGTCCGGACTTCCTGGCCAGCGCGACCGCCAGCGGCTCCAGATAGATGACGGTCTTGCCGCCAAAGCCGCCGCCGATTTCGGCCGGGATGACCTTGATCTTGGAGATGTCCATGCCGCACAGCTTGGCGATATAAGCACGCACCATGAACTGGCCCTGGCTGCTGGCCCACACGGTAGCCACGCCATCGGCAGACATGCTGGCGACACAGGCGTGGGGTTCGATGTAACCCTGGTGTACGGTCTCGGTGTTGAATTCGTGTTCGACAATGACGTCGGCTTCCGCGAAGCCCGCCGCCAGATCACCGAGCGCAAATTCATGACGTGCGCCGACATTGGAGGCCTTTTCCGGCGCCGGTTTGACGCCCTTGGTGATGAGGTCGTTATGCAGCACCGGGGCCTTGGGATCCATGGCCTGACGCCAGGTCATGACCGGCTTCAACACCTGGTATTCGACTTCGATGAGTTCCGCAGCACGCGCCGCGATTTCGGGCGAAGTGGCGGCCACTGCGGCGACGGTGTGACCGTCGTACAGCACTTTGTGCCGCGCGATGACGTTCAGTGACATGTCGTGGAAACTCACCGTCACTTCGCCGGCGGCGATGTCGCCGGTGCCCAGTTCGGGAAAGTCTGCGGCGGTGACGACCGCTTTCACACCCGGCAGGGCGAGGGCTTTCTTAACGTTGATGGACTTGATCTTGGCGTGTGCGTGCGGACTGCGCACCACGCGCCCAAAGATCATGTCGGCCTGCTGCAGATCGGCGCCGAAATTGGCGCGACCGGTGACCTTGTCGACACCGTCTGGACGAATCGGGCGGGTACCGATCACACGGTACTTGCTCTTGCCATCACCCAGAATCTTGTTTTGGTTCTCTTCGTTACCCATGGTTCATGCTCCTCGCATTTCCGCGGCGGCGTTCATCACGGCCTTGATAATTTTGTCATAGCCCGTGCAGCGGCACAGATTGCCGGCCAGCCAGTAACGGGCTTCGGTTTCAGTGGGGTTGGGGTTCTTCTCAAGCAGCGCCTTGGTCGCGACGATGAAGCCGGGTGTGCAGATCCCACATTGCAGCGCTGCTTCTTCTAAAAAATGTCTCTGGATCGGATGCAACTGGTCGCCCTTGGCCACGCCTTCGATGGTGTCGAGGGTGGCACCTTCGGCTTCGACGCCGAGCACCAGGCAGGAACAGACCAGGCGACCATTCATCATCACGCTGCAGGCGCCGCAGTCACCGGAGCCACAGCCTTCCTTGCTGCCGGTCAAGTTCAGTTCGTCCCGCAGCACGTCCAACAGGGTCTGTTGAGTCTCGCAGAGAAACTCAGTCGGATCGCCATTGACGGTAGCGGAGATGTGATGCTTGCTCATGCGTTCTTCCTCGCGCGTTCGAGTGCGGCCAACGCGGCACGGCGTGCCAACACGCCAGCGACCTGGGTGCGAAATTCTATCGTGCCACGTTTGTCGTCGATGGGCGCACAGGCGGCACTGGCGGCGGCAGCCAGGGCTGCGAGCGCGGCATCGTCGACTTTGGTACCGATCAGCGCCTTGGCGGCGGCCTTGACCAGTAATGGTTTGGGCGCGACCGCACCGAGCGACACCCGTGCATCAGTGCAAACACCCTTGGCATCCAAGCTCAAGCTGACCGCCGCGCCGACCACTGCAATGTCCATCTCGGTGCGCGGAATGAAGCGCAGATAGGCATCACCGGAACGCTTCGCGCGCTTCGGCAGGTTGACGCTGACTACGAATTCGTCGGCTTTCAGCGAGATCTTGCCGGGCCCGGTAATAATGTCTTCGACCTTGGCTTCGCGGGTGCCTTTGGGGCCCGCGATAGTGACGGTGGCGGCCGCAGCGATCATGGCCGGCACACTGTCGGCGGCCGGCGAACCATTGCATAGATTGCCGCCCAAAGAAGCACGACCCTGGATCTGCGTCGAACCGATCAGTTCAAAGCCTTCCAACACCCCCGGCCAGGCCGCGCGTATGTCAGGGTGTTCGCCGAGTTCGGCACCGGACACCGCTGCGCCGATACAAAACCCGCCCTTGTCTTTCTTGATTTTGCGCAGTTCCGGAATGTGTTTGATATCGATCAGTGTTTGAGCAGTGACGCGCCCAGCGCGTAGTTGCACCAGCAGATCGGTTCCGCCGGCGAGTACCTTGGCTTTGCCCTTCGCGGCAGCGAGTGCCTTGACGGCCGCTGTCACGGTCTCGGGCGCGGCATATTGGATTTCAGCCACATCTCCTCCCTCATTGATTGTTAGATTCGTAGAAGTCCCATTGTCACACGTGAGTGTGACCCCTGTTCGTCGTTGACCCCTGCATATTTGCCGCAGCGCTCAGGCGCCCGGCAGACGCAGCACGCCCTTGGCGATGATATTGCGTTGGATCTCGTTCGATCCGCCGTAGATGGTCGCCGGTCGTGCGTTATAAAACTGGCTCATGATGTCGACCTGCGCGCCATTGAAATCGAGCTTGCCCAAGGTCGCACCCTGGGCACCCGCTGCTTCGACCAGCAACTCGCTCAGGCGGGCGTAGGTCTCGGTCGCCCAGATCTTGAGCAGCGAGACGTCCGGCCCCAGTGGTTCACCGCGTCGCACGATGGCGGCGAAGTGCTGATAGATGGATTCGAGATCCAGCACATCGAGCTTGAGCCGTGTCAGGCGTTCGGCGAAGGCCGCGTCGTCACACAGATTGCAGGCTTCGGCGAGCGCCTCCAGGCGCATCAGGGCGTATTGTGATTGTTTCGGGCTCCCAATGAAAATACGCTCGAAAGTGAGTAGCGCCTTGGCGATGGTCCAGCCTTGGTTGAGTCCCCCCACCAGACAGTCGGCCGGCACCCGCACGTTGTCCAGGAAGACTTCGCAGAATTCCTCGTGACCGGCGATGTTCCTGATCGGCCGGATAGTCACGCCAGGCTGGTCCAGATCGATCAGAAAGAAGCTGATGCCTTCCTGCTGTTTGCCGGTCTTGGCGGTGCGCGCCAGGCAGAACATGTGGCTGGCATCCTGGGCGAGGGTGGTCCAGGTCTTCTGGCCATTGATCACGAACTCGTCGCCGTCGGCTACCGCTTCGGTCTTGAGGCTGGCCAGATCGGAGCCGGCATTAGGCTCGGAATAACCCTGACACCAGACTTCGTCACCGGCCAGGATTTTAGGCAAATAACGCGCGCGCTGAGCTGGCGTGCCGTGGCGGATCAGCAGCGGTCCGACCATCTGGATACCCATGTCGGGCGCGCGCGCGATGCCCCAGCGTTCCTGTTCTTCGATGAAGATCAAAAGCTGGGCGGGCGACAGACCCATGCCACCGTGCTCGGCCGGCCAGGCCGGCGCGACCCAGCCCTTGGCCGCTAGTTTGAGGTACCAGGGCTTGATCTCAGCCCAGCGCGGGCGGCGCGAAGGGTAGCGCATGTCGGCCGGATATTCGGCTTCAAACCAGCGCCGCGCGATGGCACGGAAGTCGTCTTCCGAGATGTCGTCCCAGCTACCGTTGGCAGGTTCAGCGGCCAGCGTGCGGGGATGGTCGCTGCTTTCTTCGCCACTGCCGCTCACCAGTCCCGCCAGGCGCCGGCTGTGGAAGGAGGTGTTGCCATAACGTGCCGCCAGCACCAGCGCGCGATTCAGATACAGGCCGACATCGCATTCGTCGGTGTAGCCGATGCCACCATGCAGCTGTACGGCTTGGCGCACGATGAGCAGGGCCGCTTCATTGGCGCGGTATTTGGCGCGACTCGCGGCGCGTGCACGGCCACTGTCGTCGCTGGCGGCATCGTATTCACGCAGCGCTTCGTCCACCACTGCAGCCGCCAGCGCCTGCTGGATGTAGAGATCGACGGCGCGATGTTGCAGGGCCTGGAAGCTGCCGATGGGCTTGCCGAACTGTTGGCGGGTGCGCAGGTAGTCGATGGTGATCTCAAAGATCTGCTCGGCCAGCCCGACCAGGTAGCTACTCGCGGCGAGGCGCGACAATTCGCGCGCGGCGTGCAGGGCGTTGCGCGCAACAGCACCGCGGGCGAGCAGGGCGTTACCCGTCACCACCACCTCGCGACAGCGCAGTGTCGCCGCGCACGTGCCATCGGCCAGCGCGCGCGATTCGAGCGCGAGGCCGGCGCTGTCGCGTGGGCAATAAATCAAGGCGAGTTCGCTTTCGAGTGCGACCGGCAGCAGGTAACCATCGACATCGGCGGCCAGCGGCAGGTCGGCCAATTCGCCCTTCAGTACCAAGCCACCGTCCTGCACTCGTGCGGTCAGGCCGGTCGCTGCACGATTGGCGAACTCGGCGTCTTCCGCCAGCGCGCACACCAGTAAGGTTTCGCCACTCACCACCGTCGCCAACAGACTCTCCGCTGCGGGGCTCGCGCAGGCGCTGAGCATGGCGACTGCGCCGACCCCGGTTTCCAGCATCGGTTCGGGTGCCAGCACACGACCGAGTTGGCGACAGACCACGCCGACTGCCGCCGCGCCTAAACCCAGCCCGCCGCTGGCCTCCGGCGCAAGAATGCCGGCCCAACCCAGTTCGCACATCGCGCGCCACAGCGCGCGATCGAAGGTCGGACTCGCAGCGCGCAGCGCGCGCAGGCGCGTCACCGGCAGCGAACGTCGACAGAAGTCCGCAGCGCTGTCGCCCAACATCACTAACATCGGGAAAGTTTCGTGATCGGTGGGCGCGGGCGCGCGTGCTGCTTCGTTCATACCGAGGGATCTCCAGACTCAAGGCAAGGCCGCGATGATAAAGTGCCCGACTGGACAATGAAACGGCGCACCGCCGCGCAGCGGCCGTCAAGCGCGTCAAAGCAAGGGGAAGTTATGCAGCCAGAACTCGTCAAACTTGACCTCGTCGAGGAATTCATCGCGGTCGTGCAATTTGCCAATCCGCCGGTCAACGCCCACAGCCAACAGTTGCTGGAGGAAACCGCCTGGGTATTCGACACCATAAGCGATCGCGACGACATTCGCGTCGCGATATTGACCGGCGAGGGCAAAACCTTTTGCGCTGGTGCGGACATCAAAGAGCGTGTCGGCACTGCACCGCAGCCGGGTGGCCACTGGCAGCGCAGCCGTCGCGCGCGCGAGGCCAATCACAGCATCATGGAATGCCGTAAACCCGTAATCGGTGCCATCAACGGCGTAGCACTGGGCGGTGGGTTGGCGTTCGTCGCTTCCTGCGACATCCTGGTCGCGGCCGATAGCGGGTGTCTCGGTCTGCCGGAAATCGGTGTCGGTCTGTTGGGCGGCGGTCGCCATGCGCAACGCCTGTTCGGTCATTCACGCCTGCGACGCATGATGCTGACCGGCATGCGTGTGTTCGGACCCGAGCTCTATCGCCTGGGCGTGGTGGAAGCGTGCGTGCCGCTCGAACAATTGATGGAGACCGCCTTGGTCATCGCCCGCGAAATAGCCAGCAAGAGCCCGCTCGCCACCGGCCTGGCCAAGCACGCGCTGAACAATATCGAGGAGATGACCTTGCGCGACGGCTATCGCTTCGAGCAGACCATGACCGGCCAGTTGAGCCAGTCCGAAGATTCCAAGGAAGCGATGCGCGCCTTCATCGAGAAGCGCCTGCCAGTGTTCCACGGCCGATGAACGAGCCGGTCAACACGCTGCTGCGCGCCGTTCCGTCTATCGACGAACTGCTGCGCGCCGAGGCCCTGCAAGCGCTGCTCAGTGAGTGTGGGCGCGAGCTGGTGACCAGCGTGCTGCGCGAAATCGTTGAAGCTGCGCGGGCGCGCCTGCGCAGCGAAGGCGAGCTCGCGCGCGCGGCCTGTAGCCAGGAGGCTTTGCTGGCCAGCGCCGCGCGTCAGCTCGCGGCCCTGCTCGCGCCCTCGCTCAAACGCGTGTTCAATTTGACCGGCACGGTGCTGCATACCAATCTCGGCCGCGCGCCGCTGCCGGCGGAAGCCATTGCGGCAATGACCGCTGTTGCATCGGGTGCGAGCAATCTGGAATACGACCTGGCCAGTGGCCGACGCGGCGATCGTGACGTGCACGTTGAACAATGGATCTGTCGCTTGACCGGCGCCGAAGCGGCGACGGTGGTCAACAACAATGCCGCCGCAGTGTTCCTGACTTTGAACACCCTCGCGCGACAGAAAGAAGTCATAGTGTCGCGCGGTGGGCTGGTCGAGATCGGCGGTGCTTTCCGCATCCCCGATGTCATGGCGCGCGCCGGTGCACGCCTGGTCGAAGTCGGCACTACCAATCGCACCCATGCCACCGATTTCAGCACTGCCATCA
>JANMJF010000301.1:0-7108 GCA_031371245.1 Pseudomonadota bacterium
GTGCCGGCGCTCAGCGCGAGCGGCAAGCCGGAGGAGAAACCGAGTAACGTGACGCTCGCCACACGACGATTGAGCAAAGCGCTGCTCATCGCCGCTGCGCACTGTTCAGGAGGAGATAGTGTGGCTTGCCGCTCATGGATCGGCATTGTATAGGTGCCTGCCTACCAGCGTCGGCAGACAGTCTGAAATCCTGAGGATATTGCGGGAATTCGGCGCGAAACCCCATGCTACAATCAAATCAGAATGAGGCTAACAACGACATCCCGATGAACAGACCCACACAGTTTCCAACCCAGCTCATCGACCGTTTCGGCCGCGTGGTCGATTACGTGCGCATCTCGGTCACCGATCGTTGTGACTTCCGCTGTGTGTACTGCATGGACGAGAAGATGGAGTTTCTGCCGCGTGCAAGAATTCTAACTCTCGAAGAACTGGCCGTGGTCGGGCGCGCCTTCGCCGAACTCGGGGTGCACAAGATCCGCCTGACCGGCGGCGAGCCCCTGGTGCGCAAAAACGTCATCAAGCTGATGCGCGACCTCGGCGCCCTGCCGCAGTTGTCCGAACTGGTGCTCACCACCAATGGTTCGCAATTGGAACAGATGGCGCGCGACATTCGCGCTGCGGGCGTGCGTCGCATCAATATCAGTCTCGATTCCCTGGACCCCGAACGCTTCCGTCGCTTGACTCGCGTCGGCGACCTCGCACAAGTGCTGCGCGGCATCGACGCCGCGCTCGCAGCCGGCTTCGACCAGGTCAAATTAAATGCCGTCATCCTCAAGCATCGTAACGACGATGAAGTCGTAGCGCTGGTCGAATTCGCGGCGGCGCGCGGCATGGACATCTCCTTCATCGAAGAAATGCCGCTCGGCACCATTGGCGATCACGATCGCGCCGAGGCCTATTATTCGAGCGACGAGATTCGCACAGATCTGGAAAAGCGCTTCACGCTGCGCGCGACCGCCGAGACCACCGGTGGCCCCGCCAAATATTATCGACTCGCCGAGACCGGCACGCGGGTCGGCTTTATCTCGCCCCACAGCCATAACTTCTGCGGCGACTGCAACCGCGTGCGCCTGACCGTCGAGGGCCGCTTGCTGCTGTGCCTGGGCCAAGAGCACTCGGTCGATCTGAAGCAAGTCATGCGCAGCCAGCCCGGTGACCTTGACGCGCTCAAGCACGCGATCGTGGCCAGCATGGCCATCAAACCGCTAGGCCATGAGTTCGATCTGCGTGAGCAGCCGCTGATTTTTCGCCATATGAGCCACACCGGCGGCTGACCCGCGCCGGCCAGGAACAGCCGGGTGACTGGCAACCCGCGCACGGTGCCCAACCCCAGAAACCCAGCGGCCATTACCGGCTGCATCCTGGCTGGCGGCATCGGCCGACGGCTGGGTGGCGTCGACAAAGGTCTGGTGCAACTGGACGGCCGGCCGCTGGTAGCCCATGTCATCGCGCGCTTTGCGCCGCAGGTCGACACCCTGCTATTGAGTGTCAATCGCAATCACGACCAATATCGCTCTCACTGTTCGCATCTGGTCGGCGATGGGTTGGCCGACGCGGCCGGGCCGTTGGCCGGTATCGCCGCCGCTCTGGCGGTCACCGACACAACGTGGCTGGCGGTCGTCCCCTGTGACAGTCCGTTCCTGCCGAGTCTGCTGGTGGCGACCCTGCGGCAAGCGCTAGCCCAGCAGCCGGCAGATATCGCCGTGGCGCGCACGGCTGACGGACTGCAACCCGTATTCGCGCTCATCGCGACGCGCTTGGCGGAATCACTGGCCGCATATTTAGCCCAGGGCGGTCGCAAGACCGATGCCTGGTACGCCCAGCATGCACTGCTGGAAGTCGACTACGAACATGAGCGCGCTGCGTTCATGAATATCAATACGCCTGACGATCTCGCGACCGCCGCGCGACGGCTGGCGTCTTGCGGTTCGCGGCTTGCGCGATAAGCACACGAGAGCATAAATTTCGACCATGGTCATACGCGATGCCAGTTGTGAAGACGATTTCGATCCTGATTCGCTGAACTGCGACGAGGCGCTCGCGCGCATTCTCGCGCAGGTCGCGCCAGTCAGCGGCTACGAACGGCTGGCGCTGCGCGCAGCACTCGGTCGGGTGCTCGCACAAGCATTGCACTCGCCCTGCGACGTGCCGGCCCACACCAACTCGGCCATGGACGGTTATGCGCTCAGCGCCGATGGCCTGCCAGCAAGCGGCAATGTGCGCCTGCGCGTCATCGGCAGCGCATTTGCCGGTCGCCCTTTCGACGGCCAACCCGGCGCGGGCGAAGCGGTGCGCATCATGACCGGTGCGGCGATGCCCGCCGGCACCGATCTCGTCGTCATGCAAGAACATGTCGTGCGCGAAGGCGACAGCATTCTTATCGATGGCCAGCATCAGCGCGGCCAGCATGTGCGTGCGGCAGGTGAGGATCTGCAACACGGCCAACGGGTATTCGATGCCGGACGTCGTCTGGTCGCGCCGGATCTGGGACTCATCGCTTCATTAGGCATCGGCGAAGTAACGGTGCGACGGCGCGTGCGCGTTGCCTATTTCTCGACCGGCGATGAATTGCGCTCGATAGGCGAAGCCCTCGGGCCAGGCGAAATCTACGACAGCAATCGCTACACGCTGTACGCGATGTTGAAGCGCAGCGAGGTCGAGATCATCGACATGGGCGTGGTGCGCGATAAACGCGAGGCGGTCGAAGCGGCCTTGCGCGAGGCCTCGCAAGTAGCGGACGTTGTCATCACCTCGGGCGGCGTCTCAGTCGGCGAGGCGGATTACATCAAGGAAGTACTGGGCACGATCGGCGAAGTACGCTTCTGGAAAGTGGCGATGAAGCCCGGCCGTCCGCTCGCTTTCGGTACGCTCGGGCCAGCGCGTTTCTTCGGACTACCGGGCAATCCGGTCTCGGTGATGGTGACCTTCTATCAGTTCGTGCAGCCGGCGCTGGATAAGATGGCCGGCGCCGCTGCCGGCGCGCCCTTGGTAGTCAAGGCCCGCACTACCGCAGTCTTGAAGAAGCGGCCGGGCCGCACCGAATTCCAGCGCGGTATTTTATCGCGTGATGCGCGCGGCGAGTTGCGCGTCACACCCACCGGCGATCAGGGTTCGGGCATCTTGAACTCGATGGCCAGTGCCGACTGCTTCATCATTCTCGGCATGGATACCGGGCGCGTGGACAGTGAGACCTGGGTCGACGTGCAACCCTTCCAGGGGCTGCTGTAGTCGCGCGCGTTCAGATTTCTATTTGCATACCGTCGTAAGCAACTTCCCAACCGGCCGCTTCGACCACCGCGCGCTCGGGTGTGTCGGCGATCAGAATGGGATTGGTGGTGTTGATATGGATGAACACGCGACGCTGCACCGCCAGCCCGGCAAATGCAGCAAGCGTGCCTTGTGGACCCGACACACTCATATGTCCCATGCGGCTGCCGGTTTTGACCCCGACGCCGTCGCGGATCATTTCGTCGTCCGTATACAGCGTGCCATCGAAAAACACCAAAGCGGCGCCGCGCAATCTGGCTGCTAAAGCCGCTGTCATTTGTGCGCAAGCTGGGATGTAGAAGAAACGGGTGCCCTGCGCACTTCGCACTTCGAGGGCGATGGTGTCTTCTTCCACAGTGCCGAAATTTGCACCGCGGGTCGCATCTTCCAGCCATAGCGCGACCTTACCGGGCACCGCAAACGGCACCACACTGAAGCCGAGTGCCGATCCGTCCGGGCGCGTGAGCACACATTCCTGCTCAAGCGCGATGGCTTCGCGCGTGACAAAACTCGGATTCAGCACATTGAAAATCGAGTTGGCCGCCAGCACCGACAGCACGCGCTGGGTGGCATACAAACACAATGGCTGGGATTCGCGCAGGTTGAGCAGCCCGGCGACGTGATCGACATCGGCGTTGGTCAGCAGCACAGCTTTGATCGGACTTTCGCGCAGGGCGTCGCGCGGATGCAGCGCGGGTGTATCGTTGATCTGTTGGCGCAGATCAGGCGAAGCGTTGAACAGCACCCAGTCCACGCCATCAGCGCTGACCGCGATCGAGGATTGCGTGCGCTGCGGCGCAGCCGCGTCGCCGGCACGCGCGCGACGACTATTGGGATGATTACAATTCCATTGCGGATAACCGCCGCCCGCCGCCGAGCCCAGCACGCTTATTTGCATGGCACCAAGCTCTGCATCACGGTTTGAATTGCGCACTGCTGGCGGGCGTATTGGTCGCGACCCAGCGCGCACCGCTCGCGCTGTGCTCCTTCTTCCACAACGGCGCGGAGGATTTCAACTCTTCCATCACCGCGCGGCACGACTCAAAGGCATGGGCACGATGGGCCGACCAGGTCGCCACCAGCACTATCGGATCGCCCGGTCGCAGCTCGCCGACACGATGCACGATCAACACGTCATCCAGGTTCCACTTCGCCATCGCTTCGGCCGCAATGTGTTCGAGATGCTTTTCGGTCATACCCGGATAGTGTTCGAGGGTCATGGTCTCGACCGGCTCACCTTCGTTGAAATCGCGCATCGAACCGATGAAGCTCGCCAGCGCGCCGATGCTGCGCAGACGGGCACCGAGGGCGTCTTGATGAAGGCGCATTACAGCGAAGGGATCGAAGGGTTCGGGGCAGATCAGAACGCTCATTCAACCTCCCGTGACAGGCGGAAAATAGGCGACTTCATCCTTGTCGTTCAGCTCTTGGTCGAGGGTGCAGTAGTCGTGATTGACCGCACACAAGGCGCCGTTCGGCAAGACCTTACCGCCATTCAAATCGTGCCACACACTCGCGACCGTCATGCCCGCCACATGCGGACACTCGACCTCGCGACGGCCGACGGACTCGGCTAGACTGGCAAAAAATCGCACCTTGATCGACATCACGAAACCTGCGGCCTGCACTCGATTTTAAGCACTGGATTCTACACCAGTGTCCGGCCACGCAATGGAGCCCTCGCAATGGCCGAACTGACTCACCTCGACCAACACGGCCACGCACGCATGGTCGATGTCGGCGATAAGGCCACCACCCATCGCCGTGCGGTGGCCAGCGGTCGCATTCTGATGCAGGCCGATACCCTCGCCCACATCGCGACCGGCACCCACAAGAAGGGGGACGTGCTGGCAGTGGCGCGCGTGGCCGGCATCATGGCGGCCAAACGCACCCCCGATCTGATCCCGCTGTGCCATCCCATCCAACTGACCAGGGTCGAAATCGAACTGATGCTAGAGAACGACCCGCCCGCAGTACATTGTCGCGGCACCGCCGAGACCGTTGGCCAAACCGGTGTCGAAATCGAGGCTTTGAATGCGGTGCAGGTAGCTCTGCTGACGGTCTATGACATGTGCAAGGCAGTCGATCGCGGCATGCGCATCACCGACGTCGGTCTCGATGCCAAATCGGGCGGACGCTCGGGGAACTGGGTACGCGAACCCTAGAGATGGCTGCGGCAAACGGCGCGCGAACTCGCTCAGCAGCCACTTGTACAAACTGATCCAGTAGTCAGACGCGTGGGGTCACCGCAAATTCGACTTTGGGGCTAGCTGGGAAAAGTCTGGGTTTCGGTGACCGACGCCTGCCGGCGAGGACGTCGGTCTACCGCTTTCTTTACTGCCAGCTGGCAGCACACTATGCCTTTTTGCGTCGCGCCAAGCCGCAGCCGACAAAGCCTAAGCCCAGCAACGCAAGCGTCGTGGGTTCTGGTACAGCTTGGTCGCCATTAGCAAGTTCGATGTTGTCGAGTGCAAGTGCGTTAGTCGTACCGTCGCCAAAAACGCCGGTGGTCGGTAGAGACGAGCCACGCAGACGGATCAGATCAAAGCCACCGCCCGAGAAGCCGATGTAGCTGTCGGCTCCGCCAGCCCGGGTGAACTCGCCCGACAGTACCGACCCGCCGTTGTTCAGCAACTCGTAAGTGACTACGTTGAAGCCAAAGACGACACTGCCGAGGTCCAGCCCCACATCGGCGAAATCGATGCCGCCAACGCGAGTGATCTCCGTCCACCCGTTGTCCCCGCCGTTCGGATACCAGGTCAAACTGGTATTCGAGAACCAGCATGACGAACTGCAAGCACTCCAGATGTCGTTGCCATCACCGTTGATCTGATCCACGTTGACGCCATCTTGAGTGAAGTTTGGCGGTGCGCTACCGCCAATACCCGAAGCGGGCAGCGTCTCGAAATCGACGAGGTTGGTACGGCTACCATTCGCGATAAAGTCCGTCGTGTGCAGGACCGGGATCGCATAGGCGCTCGTTGAAAGTGCCGCAGTTATCAACACCGCGCCAAACCCATGGCGCCAATGTCGTTCAAAAATATTCGTCATGGTCATACTCCGTTGAATTGTGTGCACGAATCGGCTGGTTCCCAATGCCAATGAGGGCCCGATTGCATGGCTTATTCAGCAAAGTTGGTGCCAGAATATTTTTCTATTTGCGTTCAAACACTAATCAATTTTCACAATTGAAATATGTAAAGTCTCTCAGAATTTCCCGGGCCGCAGGCGGACCTATCGTCAAGGAAGTTAACGCCACCGTCGATCATCGTCGGTCTGCTGGTATCGGTCGTCGTTCGAATTTGTTAACGATCGTAGCCTGCGCGGATTGATCACATTGTGCCCGGTCCTCAGCCGGCTCGTGCGGCTCTTACTCTTAAGACCTTGCCGGCGGCTCCGTGGCGGGACACCATTGGACAATGCGAGATGCTACTGTTGATTGTGAGCATATCCGCATGACAGACGCTGCACAGAGAGAACCACGGCGACAGCCACGACCACCACGCTGACGAACCGGAGATGAAGGAGGCGCTACGCTCAGCCGCAGACCAAGAGCATGGTCCTATCGCCACCATGATTGAGGTGTTGATTCGCGACTATTGTGGGATAAACGACATCACGATCCAGATGCAGCAGACGCGGTCTTTGGATGACCAACGCAAACTGTACGAACAAAAAATCAATCATCCACCATGGCCATCAAGAAATCTGACCTCTACTCCTCCCTGTGGGCCTCCTGCGATGAACTGCGCGGCGGCATGGATGCCAGCCAGTACAAGGACTACGTCCTGTTCATGCTGTTCATCAAATATGTGTCGGACAAATACGGCGACTCCAA
>JANMJF010000244.1:0-3932 GCA_031371245.1 Pseudomonadota bacterium
GCGGCAGCCGGTATAACCCATGGCGGCGCGCACGCCGCCCAGCATCTGATGCACGATGGCCGACAGCGGCCCCTTGTAGGGCACACGGCCTTCAATGCCTTCCGGCACCAGCTTCTCGATCTCGCCCGCTTCCTGGAAGTAACGATCGGAAGAGCCGTGGGTCTGGGCCATAGCGCCAAGCGAACCCATGCCACGGTAGGATTTATACGAGCGGCCCTGGAATAATTCAACGTCGCCCGGCGCTTCTTCGGCGCCGGCAAACAGCGAACCGATCATGACGCTGTGGGCGCCAGTCGCTAGCACTTTGGCGATGTCGCCCGAATAGCGCACACCACCATCGGAAATCAAAGGCACGCCGCTCTTGGCCAGCCGCTCGGCAACGCTTGCCACAGCGGTAATCTGCGGCACACCAATGCCGGTGACGATACGGGTGGTGCAGATCGAGCCCGGCCCGATGCCGACCTTCACCGCGTCAGCACCGGCCGCTACCAAAGCTTCCGCCGCATCACCGGTCGCGATATTGCCGCCGATGACCTGGGCACCTGGGTAGTGCTGCTTGATCCAGCGCACCATCTCGATCACACCGCGCGAATGGCCGTGGGCGGTATCGACCACCAGCACATCGACGCCGGCCTCGACCAGCGCCGCAATCCGTTCATGGGTGCCGGCACCGACACCAACCGCCGCGCCGACTCGCAGCCGTTCCTGAGAGTCTTTACAGGCGTTGGGATATTGCTCGGCCTTCTGGATGTCCTTCACCGTGATCATGCCGCGCAGCTCGAATTTGTCGTTCACCACCAGCAGTTTTTCGATGCGGTGCCGGTGCAGCAGCGCGATGACTTCATCCTTGGAAGCGTTCTCGCCGACCGTCACCAGCCGCTCGCGGGGTGTCATGATGGCGGTGACCGGAATGTCAAAACGCTTTTCGAAGCGCAGGTCGCGACTGGTGACGATGCCGACCACTTGGTCTTTATCCACCACCGGTACGCCGGAAATGCCCGAGGCACGGGTCAGGGCCAGCACTTCGCCGATGCTGACATCGGGGCTGACCGTGATCGGATCGCGAATGACGCCGCTCTCGAATTTCTTGACCCGCCGCACCTGGGCGGCCTGCTCCTGTGGGGTCATGTTCTTGTGGATGATGCCGATGCCGCCTTCCTGGGCCAGGGCGATCGCGAGCCGTGACTCGGTGACGGTGTCCATCGCCGCCGACAGCAGCGGTATCTGTAGTTCGATGTCGCGGGTCAGCTGGGTCTTAAGCTCGACTTCGCGCGGCAGGATGTCCGAATAATCAGGAATCAACAGGACATCGTCGAAAGTGAGGCCGTCGCCAACAACGCGCATGAATGGGGTTCATCCCGTAAAATGCAGGCGGCGATTATAGGGGCTCGGTCATTAACGGTAAACGACGCAGCGTAGGGACGAGAACGGGCACGCCGCGCGCAGCCCATGGCGATAGCAATAGCGATGGCCGCGATCTATACAGCGTTTCGCGTCTGAACGAGACCGCCCGTCAGCTACTCGAGACCGAACTCGGTAATGTGTGGGTCGAAGGCGAGGTCTCGAATCTGGCCCGTCCAGCCTCGGGCCATGTCTATTTCTCGCTCAAGGATGCCGGCGCCCAGATCCGCTGCGCGATGTTTCGTACGCGCAATCGGGCGCTCGCATTCGAAGCACGCGATGGCCTGAAAGTGGTCGCTTATGGCCGCGTCAGCCTCTACACCCCGCGCGGCGACTATCAGCTCATCGTCGAGGCCCTGGAAGCCGCCGGTGAAGGCCTGTTGCGACTGCGCTTCGAACAGCTCAAACGCAAGCTCTTCGAAGAAGGCTTGTTCGACGCCGCACGCAAACGAGCGCTGCCGCGCTGGCCACGCGCGATAGGCGTGGTGACCTCGGCCAGCGGTGCAGCGGTGCGCGACATCATCACCGTATTAAAACGCCGCTGCCCGGCCCTGCCGATCATCATTTATCCGACCTCGGTGCAGGGTGAAAGCGCGGCGGCCGAGATTGCCGCCGCTATCGCGCGTGCCAACCGCCGCGCCGAATGCGATGTGTTGATCGTCGGACGCGGTGGTGGCTCGCTGGAAGACCTGTGGTCATTCAACGAAGAAGTGGTGGCGCGCGCCATCCACGATTCACTGATCCCGGTGGTGAGCGCGGTGGGCCACGAGGTCGATTTCACGATCGCCGATATGGTCGCTGACCTGCGCGCAGCGACGCCCTCGGCCGCCGCCGAGCTAGTCTCACCCGACATGCTCGACATCGAATCCCGGCTGCAGCGCTCGCGCCAGCGTCTGGTGCAAACCATGTCCCAGCTTCTGAAGACCCAAAGCCGTGAACTCGACCAACTACGGCGCCGGTTGATCTCGCCGCAGCGGCGTCTGGAGTTGCATTTCCAGCGCCTCGACGAATTGCTCGCGCGCCTGCCCAATGCACTCACTACCCAGCTGGCCTTGAAGCGCAGTCAGCTGCGCACACTACAGGCGCGGGTCGCCAGCCATTCACCGCGCAGCGGCCTCGCCGCCCATCACCGCCAACTTGACCACGCCCGGCATCGACTCAGTGCCGCCATGACGCGCTTGCTCGAACAGCGCAATGCACGTCTCAGCCATTGCGATCAGCTGCTGCGTGCGCTCGGCCCCGGCGCCACCTTGGAACGCGGCTATGCCATCGTCACCGACGCGCACGGCCAGGTGATCCGCGATGTTGTCGCAGTGGCAGTCGGCGCGACCCTCACCACCCGCCTCGCGCGCGGCCGCTTCGACAGCACGGTGATAACACGCCAACTCGCCGAGAACGAGGAAACACCTCCGATTCAGTCGTAGGCATAGCGATACCACAGCGCGCCGGCCGCTTCGTAGAGCACGTCGTGGCTGTCGCTCAAACCCTGCAAGGTCGGCACGAAATCAGACAGCACATAATCGAGCGAACGCTCGCTTAGAAAGCCCATCGGCGCCGGCACCACCATGAAACCGGCGCGTTCGAATTGCGCTTTGGCACGCTGCATATGCATGGCGTGGGTGACCAGCACGATGGTCTTGTAAGGAAAGGCCGCGCGACTCAGGCGTGCGTTCTGGGCGGTATTGATACTGCCGTCCTCGATCGCCGCCACCGGCACGCCGAAATCTTCTTCCAGGGCGCGCTTCATGAGTTGCGCTTCGCTGCTGCCCATGCGCGGTGCGTAACCGCCGCTCACCACCAGCGGCAAATGGGTGAGTCGCTGAAGATGGGCGCCGTAGCGCAACCGTTCAAGCGTCGGTGGCCGCACGTTATCGGCGCCACCGTATTCCGGCGCGTCACGATAGGCGCCGCCGCCCAACACCACAATGGCATCGGCGCGCGCGGTGGCTAAGGGTCGCGCAGCGAACGGCGCATCGGTCTCGAAGGGGCGCGCCGCCCAGGCCGCGAACAGCGGCATGGATAACAGCCAGGCCAGCAGCGGAGTCGCGATCAATAAGCCTAGCCCGAGACCACGGTGGCGCGGGTAGAGCAGCAGGCCGGACACACCCAGCGCCACCAGCAGGCCGGGCGGCAGCACGAAAATCTTGACCAGGAAATAGAGCGTCGCACCAGTCGACATCGCGCGCCCTTGCGCTCAGCTCGCCGCGCGGCCGCTGGCTTGCAGATCGGCATGGTAGGACGAACGCACCAAGGGCGCGCTGGCGACATTGCTGAAGCCGAGGCGCTCGCCAAAGACCTTCAGCTCGTCGAATTCGGCTGGTGTCTCGAAGCGCTCGACCGGCAAATGGGCGCGGCTCGGCTGCAGGTACTGGCCCAAGGTCAGCATCTCGACATTGTGCGCACGCATGTCGTGCATCACATCGCGGACTTCATCCAAGCTCTCGCCTAAACCCAGCATCAGACCGGACTTGGTCGGCACGCCAGGCACCGCTTCTTTATAACGCCGCATGAGTTCCAGCGACCAGGCGTAG
>JANMJF010000289.1:0-2730 GCA_031371245.1 Pseudomonadota bacterium
CCCATCTGGGTTTTGGTTTTGGTCCCCATACCTGCCTCGGCGGTCCGCTGGCCAGGCTCGAGCTACGGGTAGCGCTGGAGGAACTGCTGGCGCGCTACGAGGGCTTCGAAGTGGTGGGTAGGCCGGAACGCACGCAGACGAATTTCGTCGGTGGGCTCAAGCGCTTTCCGATCCGATTGATAGGCAGAAAAGGGGGCGTCGTGAACGTCGAGCGCGCGGCGGTCGCGCAGGGCTGAGGATATTGCCTGGTCGCAGCAGCAGATTCAGCCTAGGTCCGAGCGGCAGCTAGCCTGCTCGCACCACTGCTCGGTAGAAATAAGTAACAACAAGCATGAGTCTGCTCTTTTCCCTGGTCAGTCTGCTGGGTGCCTTCCTGCTATTCCAGGTGCAGCCCATGATCAGCAAGTTCATCCTGCCCTGGTTCGGCGGCAGTCCGAGCGTATGGACGGTATGCATGCTGTTCTTTCAGGTCATGTTATTCGGTGGTTACAGCTACGCGCATTTCCTCTCCAAGCGTGCGTCGCGAACCCAGGCGCTTATACATGGCCTGTTGCTGTTGATCGCTGCATGGCAGTTGCCGGTCGTGCCGAACGAAGCCTTGAAGCCCGATGGCAGCGGCGATCCTTCCTGGCATATCTTCGTGCTGCTGTTCAGCACCGTGGGCCTGCCCTATTTCGTGTTGTCGGCCACCAGCCCGCTGGTGCAGACCTGGTATGGGCGGGTATTCCCTGGGCGCGTGCCCTATCGCCTGTACGCCTTGTCGAACATCGGTTCCCTGGCCGCGTTGTTGAGCTATCCGGTCTTGATCGAAACGCGCTGGGACGTGGTCGAGCAGGCCAGTGTCTGGTCACTTGGCTATGCGGTCTTTGCACTGCTGATGGCGGCCTGCGCGATCGTCGAATGGCGGCGTGGCCATTTGCTTGAGCGTGCGCCCGCCGCCGCGCATGTTCTCTTGGCGGTGCCCGGGATCGCACCTGGCATCGCGCGGCGTCTGATGTGGGTCGCGCTCCCTGCGTTTGCCTCGGTCATGCTGCTGTCGACCACCAATCATGTGTGTCAAGACGTCGCCGTGATCCCCTTCCTGTGGGTAGTGCCGCTGGCCCTGTATCTGCTGTCTTTCATCATCTGCTTCGATCATCCACGCTGGTATGCACGCCCGGTGTGGGGCGTGCTGGCGATG
This sequence comes from Pseudomonadota bacterium, assembly GCA_031371245.1. Classification (GTDB taxonomy): domain Bacteria; phylum Pseudomonadota; class Gammaproteobacteria; genus JADJYF01. The sequence goes on from JANMJF010000289.1 coordinate 1,181, forward strand.
CTCGCCTTGTTCCTGAGTGCCGGGTGGGAGGATCTACCGTGGCTGGATACGCGCGACTTCGGCATCGTGACCGAAATTGCCGTGAATTTTCTCGCGATGTTCTTTATCTGCGTGGTCTGCCACGGCGAGCTGGTGCGCAAGAAACCAGGCATCGATCATCTGACCGAATATTATCTGTTCCTATCTGCCGGGGGCGCGCTTGGTGGGCTGATAGTCAGTCTGCTCGCGCCGCTGATCTTGACCACTTACCTGGAGTGGTCGCTGGGTCTGATGCTCGGCACGCTGATCGCGGCCTGGGTCGTCTATCGCGGCTTGGTGAGCGGTCTCGTGCGCCAGTCACCGCAGCTGTCGGCTGCGGTGATGGCTGTGGTGGTGGCGAGCGCGCTCTATTGCATACAGTTCTGGCAGTTTTCCCCTGACCATGCGATTGCGCGTTCACGTAATTTTTACGGCACGCTGAAAGTCTCTGAGCGCCAGACCACGCCGGACAAACCGGGTGAAGAGGCACTGCAATTCCGTGCCCTGCATTGCAATGGCACCGAACACGGTCGCCAATTCACGCGCGCCGATTTACGCCGTGAACCCTTGTCTTATTACGGGTCGGAAACCGCCGTCGGACAGCTCTTGACGGCGCTACAGCGCAACACCCATGCCCGCGTCGGCGTGGTAGGCATGGGCACCGGCACGCTGGCGAGTTATGGGGTGTCCGGGCAGACCTACCGTTTCTACGAGATCAATCCAGACGTAGTCATCACCGCGCGCGCCTACTTCACCTTCATCACCGACATGCAAGCGCGCGGCGGCATCTACGAACTGGCGCTCGGTGATGCGCGCCTGGCCTTGGAGCACGAGCCCGATCAGCATTTCGATGCGCTGGTGCTCGACGCCTTCAGCGGTGATTCGGTGCCAGTGCACCTGTTAACCCGCGAGGCCTTTGCCATTTATCAACGCCATCTTGCGCCACATGGCGTGATAGCCATCCATATCACCAATCGTTACCTGAACCTGGCGCCGGTGGTGGAACGCTTAGCGCGCGAGTTCGGCTTCGCCACCACGCGTATCAGCGTGCAGAATGTGCACCGGGTCGGACACTATCATCCGGACTATCTGCTGTTGAGCAAAGACCGAGACCTCATCGCACAGTATCCGCCGGCGCTGCCACCCTACGCGCGCGACATCGCCGATGTCGCGCTATGGACTGACCGTGCCCACAACCTGTTTCAGATCCTGCACACGCGCTGAGCGCACAAGTCCATTCGACGCTGGCCGCGAACATCGCGCGGTAGATGTTGCGTCCAACAACCCGCTTCGAAATCCAAGCACAATGGGGTAAGGTTTCGACCCCGCCGGGCATCCGTCCGGCCCTGCTACAAGGAAAAATGACATGGCTCAGGCAAGTGCTCGACACATCCTCGTCGACAGTGAAGCAAAATGCAGCGAACTCAAGCAGCAGATTATCGACGGTGCAGATTTCGCGGAAGTCGCCCGTGCTCATTCGAGCTGTCCGTCGAAAGCCCAGGGCGGTGACCTCGGTTCGTTCGGGCCGGGCA
>JANMJF010000306.1:0-7665 GCA_031371245.1 Pseudomonadota bacterium
TGCCCGGCCCACTGACGCGCTCCTCGGGCGGCACCAGGGCGAGTTCACCGGCCTCCTGGCGCAGGCGCGCATTGCTCAGGCTTTCGATGGCGAAAACGCTCTCCAGATCAGCGGCACGCGCGACCCGGTCGAACAGGCCGAGAGGCGGGAAACGGCTTGCCACCAGCCGCCACGCGGGTGTCCAACTTAGCATTGAGATGGGAGTATTCAAGACCATCCGCGGGCGGTATCCAGATATTCACGCACCACGTACAGATCGGCGACGTTGCCCGACAGCAGGCGTTCGATGGCCGCCCGCCCACCGAAGGGCACGGCGCTGTTCGGCCGATGCAGCCAGCCATCGGCGGCAGCAGGGTCGGGCAGCAGCAGTTGCAAGGCCTTGTAGATGCCGAACACGTAGGACAAGCGCTCAAGCTTGTCACGCCCAAGGCGCGCGCTATCGGGATCTTTCTTCCATTTGAAATACGTGCTGCGGGTGCTGGCATCGAAGCCGAGCAGGGTCATGGTCTGCTGCTCGTTCAAAGACCAGGCTTTGGCGATATTGAAATAGGTGCGGAGGGCGGCACCGGGCGCGATGGTCGGGGCGGGCGGAGTCGCGGGCTGAATGTGTCTGGCCATGGTTCACGACCCGTGGTGCGTGGGGATGTTAGTCCATATTAGTACTTTTAATTTTAATCAGTCCATTAATGGATGAATTCAAGAGGGTGCTTGGGCGCTCATTCCGGCGCGGCCATCGTGATGCGGGTTTTTACCGAGTTGGCAATGAAACATTCTTCATGGGCGGCGTGGTGCAGGCGCTCGGCTTCTTCGCGGCTCGGCGCAGGCTTGTCGCCGCCATAGACAATGCGCGGTTTCAGCACCACTTCGTCAACCCACCAGGCACCCTTGTCGTTCTTGGCCAGGGTGCCGACGGCGTCGTCGTCGTAACGCGAGACCTCGAAGCCAGCGCGCGCGGCCAGGAACAGGAAGGTCATCATGTGGCAGCTTGCCAGCGCGGCGACATAGGCTTCTTCGGGATCGACGGCGCTGGCCTCGGACCACGGCGCCGGCACCACATGGGGCGAGGGCGAGGCCGCCACTTCCAGTCCACCATCGAAGCGCCAGGTATGGGCGCGCGAATAGCGGCCCTTGCGGAAATCGCCGCCGGCGAATTGCCAGTGAATGCTGGCTTTGTGCTGGGCCATGGAGCGCTCTCCTGGACGTGATGGGTTGTTAGCCCGCCGATGCCACCTGCACGGGCGGCGTGTTCTCACTCAACTCACGGGTCACCACCTCATCGGGCAGATCGAAAGCGTGGGCGAAGCCCGCATCCATGTGTGTGTATTCCGGCTTGCCCGTGCCGGCCGGCGGTTGCGTGAGCGCGCCACCGCTGTCTTTGAACGACGCTGGATTTTTGTAGCGCGCGAGTTCCTCAGCGCTGATGCCGTTCAATGCCACTACTTGCGGATCGATCCAGGCCTCGGCATCGATCGCGCGTTCGGACGTCGATACCTCCAGCACCAGATTCTCAGGCCCGCCGAAATAGATCGACTTGCAGAAGCCATGATCAAGCGGCCCCATCACACGCACGCCGCGCGAGCGGATGCGATCGCGCATGGCCAGCAGTGTTGCGTCGTCGTCGACGTTAAAAGCGACATGTTGCATGGCGCCGGCGGCGCAGGGTTTGACCGGGTTGCCGGCGTGGGACACGCCGAACTCGGTGGCGATGTCCTTCACGGCGGGCGCAGCGACAAAAGCGATAGAGCAGCTGGCATTCAATTCCATGAAAGCATGGAAATAACCATCGACGTTGTGCATCCAGTACAAGGCTTTCAATTTCATGCCCAGCACATCCGAGAAGAAGTCGATTTGCGATTTGACGTCGGCGGTCATAATCGCGAGGTGATGGACGCCGTTTACTTGAGTCATTGCCTGTTCTCCCCGTTACGAAAAATTTACAAACGCTCGATGATGGTGACGTTGGCCTGACCGCCGCCTTCGCACATCGTCTGCAGGCCGTAACGGCCACCGCTGCGTTCGAGCTCATGCAGCAAGGTGGTCATGAGTTTGGTACCGGTCGCGCCGAGCGGATGGCCTAAGGCGATGGCGCCGCCGTTGACATTGGTTTTCTCGTGCGGGTAGCCAATCTCTTTCAACCACGCCAGCGGCACGGGTGCAAACGCTTCGTTGATCTCGACCAGGTCGATGTCTTGCATCGTCATGCCGGCTTTCTTCAGCGCGTAGCGCGTGGTGAGGATAGGCGCCGCCAACATCATGATCTGATCTTCAGCACGCACGCTCATGTGATGGATGCGCGCGCGCGGTTTTAAGTTGTAGCGCTTCACCGCCGCTTCGGAAGCAATCAGCATGGCCGAGGATGCATCGCAGGTTTGGCTAGCGACCGCAGCAGTGATCGACTTCAGACCGAAGATGGTGTCGAGGCTCGCCATCTGTTCGAGGGTGGATTCGCGCACCGTCTCATCCATCTTGAAGTCGCCGACCGGCGCGATTTCACGATCAAAGCGGCCTTCACGGATGGCCTGGGCGGCGCGGCGATGGGATTCCAGCGAATAGACCTCAAGGTCGTGGCGGGTGAAACCCCATTTATCGACCATCATCTGCGCGCCGGCGAACTGGCTGGGCGGCACGGGCCCATAACGAGCGGTCCAGCCCGGCGAACCGCTGATCGGATCCTTGAAGCCGAAGGCACCGCCGACCTGGGCCGAGGAGCCGATCGGGATCTTGGTCATGATCTGCACACCACCGGCCAGCACCACATCGTTGACACCAGACATCACCGCCTGCGCGGCGAAATGCACCGACTGCTGGGAGGAGCCGCATTGACGGTCGATAGTGACACCCGGCACCGCTTCGCTATAGCCGGCGGTCAGCCAGCAGGTGCGCGCGATATCACCGGCCAGCGGGCCGATGGTGTCGAGGCAGCCGAAGATAACGTCGTCGTAATCCTCATCCGGAATGGCATTGCGTTCGACGATGGCGCGGATGACGTGTGCGCCGAGATCGGCCGGATGCATGTCTTGCAGGCTGCCCTTGCGCTTGCCGGTGGGGGTGCGTACGGCGTCGATGATATAGGCGTCGGCCATGGGGACTCTCCTGAAGGATAGTAGGTCGGGTGCGGCGCGTTCGGGATAAACGCCAGGGGTAAACGATGGCTTGAAATGTAGCACGCGTTTGCGCGGGGGATCATCTGGGCGCGTGTCAGTCCACAATCCGTTTCGCCGTGCCCCACGTAAGCCATACCACTGCGCCCAAGACTTCGACGGCTGCGCATAAGGCAAAGGCCGCGCCGTAACCGCCGGTGGTAGTGACCAGCCAACCGGTGACGTAGACACCGACAACGCCGGGGATAGTGCCGGCGGTATTGGTCATGCCCATCAATACGTCGGCATAACGCGGTGCGATTTCGAGGTGATTGGGCATGAAGCCCGACCAGGTCAGGGAGATGAAGCCGAGCGCACCGCACATCAGTGCGACGGCCGGCATCGGCGTCGAGACGTTCTGTACCGACAGCATGCAGGCGGCGGCGCCGAGTAGGCCGGTGAGCTGCATCGTCTTACGCACCAGGGTCAGATCGATGCCGCCGGTGATCATCTTGTCGGCCACCATGCCGCCCAGGTTGCCGCATACGAACATCGACAGCCACGGCGCAGCCGACAGCAGACCGGCCTTGACCAGATCGAAATGCAACGCACCATGGAAATAGCTCGGCAGCCAGGCGAGCAGCATGTAGAGCACCCAGTTGCTGCAGAAGTGATTGGTGATCAGGGCCCACACCGCCGGGTGACGGAGCAGAAATTTCCACGGCACCTTAACGCTTTCGCGCGGCACATCGGCATCGAGCGCATGGGCCGTGAGCAGGGCCAGTTCGGCGGCGCTCATATGCGGGTCCTGGTCGGGCCGGCTGTAGGCGCGCATGAACCACGCCACGCACCACACGATGCCGAGTGCGCCGAAAATGTAGAACACCGATTGCCAGTTCCACTGCTTGATGATCCAACCGGTACTCATGAGGCCGACCAAGGTGCCGAGCGGAATGCCGCTGACCAACAGCGCCAAGGCGCGTGAACGCTCGGCCGTCGGCACCCAGCGCGCGAACAGGTTATAGGCCGAGGGATACATGGCCGCCTCGCCGAGGCCCATCGCCACTCGGGTCGCGAGCAGGATGGGTAAGGACAACGCCGCCGCGAACGGCGTCAGAATAGTGAACACCGACCACCACACCACCGCAAAGCCCAGCACGAATTTGCCGCCGATGCGATTGGCGAGCCAGCCGCTCGGCACCTGAAACAGCATGTAGCCGAGGAAAAAGGACGACAGCACCAGACCCTTGGTCTGCTCACTCCAGCCGAACTGCTCCTGCATGGTGATGGCAGCGACCGAGATATTGACGCGGTCGATGTAACACACGAAGGACGCCGCCACGCACAGCGCCACGAGGGTGTAGCGACGTTGCCAGCGGGGCGTGATACCGGCGGTGAGTGCCGTGTCGGTTGCGATAGTCATGAACACCTTTCCCTCCGACGCCATGACTGGCCGCTCAAGACTCGCCAGCGTGGTCGACCAGGGGCTGCTGGGCAGCGAGGAAGCGCAGTAGGTCGTCGTGGGGCGTGACCGGCGCGAACAAGCATGAGCTTGAAGCGGGTCTTGAAGTCGGTGCCGTGATTTTCCACACCGATTCAAAGTCGCGCTGTTCGAGATTGCGCGCCAGTGTGTCAGGCCGGATGGTGGTGGGCGTATTGAAACTGAAGACCCCGATAACCATCGCCTCTCCCCTTGCGATTTGATCAGGTCGCCAGTCTAGGAGGCCGGGCAGAGCAGGGGAAGCGCGCGAACGGGGAGGCCAGACTGAACCACCGACGGCTCGCGAGTCACTTACTGTTTGTCACCCTCGGCTATAATCGCCGGCCCGCACCATCACCAAATCACAAGGAAGCTCGCCATGCCCCTGTACGAATACCGCTGCGAAGCCAACGGCGAAGTCGTCGAAGTCGTGCACCGCATGGCCGACAGGTTCACTACCTGGGGACAGATCTGCGAACACACGGGGCGCCCACTCGGTGACGTGACGGCCGACAGCGCGGTCAGCAAGCTGGTGGGTTCAGGCAATGCCGGCAATGCGCCCTGGACCTTGGGCAAACAGCTCAAGGCCGACGCCAAGGCATCGACCAACGGCAAGCACGGCGCGACGGTGTCGCCGATGCGGGGCAATAATTTCTAGAGTGGGGGAGTTCGACGGCGAGGCGGAGGGGATGTCCGACTGAAGTCGGACCCACAGGCGAGTGGCGTCAGTTAATTCAATGATGCTCCGCCGTCGCCACGCTATCCTTGCGCTTGGCCGGCGTTAACAACGACACATAGCTCACGCCATCGGCGTTATTGCCGGTCACCGGCAGACCGTTGTCACGCCAGCCGGGCAGGCCCACGCTCATCACACGAACATCCTTGTAACCCGCTTCGATCAACGCCGCCGCCGCCGCAGCAGCACGAGGTCCTTCATCACCCCCCACGATCAGGGGGGTGTCATGGGGCAGCGTGTGTTCCATCACCAGGACAAAACTGGCATTGCCATGGGCCGCGCCGGTCTTGGGGTGATAGAACTCGATAGGGACATTGATCACCCGCCCGCGCGGATGGCCTTTAACGAACTCAGCCACTGTACGCACATCGATATAGGTGGCCTGACCGTCAGGTCCGATACGCAACGAGACTTCGAGTGGTGTGGCGATGGCGGGAGTCATGGCGTCTCGCTCAAGCTTTGCGTTGGAATTCGGGCACGAAGGGCGGAATGATCTGGCAGCGTGCACGCTCTGGCAGTGGTTCGCGTTTAGTCAAGGTATAGCGCACGCGGTGTGGGCCTGTCTCAACGTCGGTCTGCTCGATGTGAAAGTGCAGAATGCGACCGTTTGGGCTTAATGCGAAGACACAGTCGAGTAGGCGTCGTACCGGCATGTCGCCGTGCTCGGGATGCAGCAGAGATTCGAGAGGTGGCGTGGAACTCATCATGCTTCGCTGTGCTTGGCTGGGCGCTATTGTGCGCAATTCCATGCCAGCGAGACAGGGCTAGTTGCGTTTAATCCAGTTGGGCAACTCGCGACGCGAAGGCACTGCGCACATCACTGCGGCGCGCCTGTGGTTGACATGGCGGGGTATCGCCGCTTAGATCAAAGTCCCTGGCCGCGAACACCGTCACCATGACCACCAGCACGATCCCCCAGATAGAAATGGTCACCGGCGCCCAGCGTTACGCCCCCGGCGAAGAAGTGCCTAACGTTGCGGTCAAGTTGTTCGCGCTGCGTAATCAATGCACCGAATGCAATGTCTGCGAGGTGGCATGCGCGCTGGCGCACTCGCCTGACGGTATGGTCAATCCACAGTACGCCAGGCTGCGCATCGATCACGCACCCGAGAAACCGTCACGGGTCAGCCCCAATGGGCTCGGCTTCATCGCCGAGATCTGTCATCACTGCGGCAATCCGCCACCGTGTGCTGAGGTCTGCCCGACCGATGCTTTCTATTACGATCCGCAAACCCGTGCCGCCGTCATCGAGCAGGACAACTGCATCCAATGCATGGAATGTGTGCCCGGCTGTCCGTTCGACGTAGTGTTCGTCGCACCCAGCGGCGAACTTCTGAAATGCGATTTGTGCGGCGGTGAGCCGGTGTGTGTGAAGGCCTGTGCGACGCGCCCGGAAATGGTCAACCAGGGCAAGCAGTACACCCGCTTGCCGGTCTTGTTCTATGCAGATCAAGTCGAGTTCAACAAAGTCAGCAAACAACCCGCCGAGAAGCGCGACGAAGTCGGCATGATGCAGGCGATGCTCGAGCGCGGCGAAATCAGCAGTTCGGCCTGAGCGCGCAAGCGCCGGCCACTAGGGGAGAGATGCGATGGAAAGCCGTTTATTGCGCGTCAACCTGACGACCGGTGAACTCAAGAGCGAAGTCATTCCGCACCAGCTGTTCGAACGCTGGATCGGCGGCTCCGGCATCAACGACTGGATCATGTGGGAGCACTTCCTCAGCCACGATATCCATTGCGACCCGCGCGGGCCGGACAACATCTTCGTGTTCGGTGTGGGGCCGCTGGCCGGCACCGGCGCGGGCAGTGGCGTCAAGGGCCGCATCACGTTCAAGAGCCCGGCCTACGGCATCTTTGGCGACTCGGCGGGCGGCGGCAAATTTCCTTACATGGTGCGCTTCACGGCTTACGAGTACATCGCGATCACCGGGCGTGCGCCGAGGCCCATGTATTTGCATATCTGCAACGACGAAGTGTCCTTGCTCGATGCCAGCCATCTGTGGGGCAAGAACACCGCTGAAACCCATGCGCTGCTGCAGCAGACCCATGGCACCTGGCCGTCCAAGACCAGCACGCTCACCATCAGTCAGGCCGGCGAGAACCAGGTCGGCATGGCCGGCGTGGTGGCCGATGCCTTGCGTATTCATGCGCGCGGCGGCGGTGGCGCCGTGCTCGGCTCCAAAAATCTGAAGGCCATCGCGGTGCAAGGCAATGGTGGCCTGCCGGTAACGCGCCCCAAGGACATGCTCGAGTGGTCCCATGACTTCAAAACCAAGCTCGACAACAACGAGGCGGTGTACGGTTTCAAACGTCGCGGCACGCTCGGTGCGGTCGAGATGTATCAGCACATCGGCGGTCATTCCTGGCGT
>JANMJF010000307.1:0-11727 GCA_031371245.1 Pseudomonadota bacterium
CACCCACGGGCCAGGTTTTGCCGTGCACCGTGTCGGCACGAAATGCAGATTCCTCTCAGACGAACACCTCGCCGCCTTGCTTTTTGGCTTGTGCGGCATTGCTCGGGAAGATCTCGCGCTGCCAACGGTCGATGGCCTCGGGATCACGCTGATAGGCGCGCTGCAGCGGCTAACATCACGCCGAATTTCCGCGCCACCAATTCGACCACCACCGCACGCGGCCAGGTCCGAAATCCAAGCCGTACTGCGGCCGGTCCCGGCCGTTAATCCAGCAGAGCACCTGGCCCTCCTGCGCTGCGGTCAGCGTTCGCGGTCGCCCCGTGGCTTGGGTCGAACACGGTGCTTTGACGCCGACACCCGGTTGCATGGCGACCTTGAGTCATTTGTAGATGGTCGTGCGGTTGAACGCGTACGACGCAATCACGGTCGTCGGTGACCCGCCTTCACGCACCTGTTCAATGGCCATCAGGCGGATGGTTTCCAGTGTCGCGTGGTCAAGTGTGCGGCCGTCTCGTTTCATATCCGACCGGGTCGCCACACCTTCAACAAGTTCCATCTCTGTCGCCTTATTTATCGACTACGGAGCAATCTGTGAAGTATTCACGCTTTTGTAGATAAATCTATTGTTGGCGGCTTTAATTCATGCAGCAAGGATGACGACTTCCAGATACATGACTAAACCGAGGAGATAACCGCGATGACTCCGATAGGTAATTCAAACCTGTCCCGCTTGTCCAGGTCAGCAATAGTTCTGTTAGCGCTGATCTCGCTTTCTGGTCAGGCTCAAGCGGCGGGCTGCAGCAATGCCAGCTTGAGCGGCGCATACGTCGTGTTAGGGACCGGCATTAGGATCACATTCAACGGCAAGGGCTCGCTGGCTGGCACGGTGCAGGACATCACTAGCGGTGCCTTCCAGACCTACGCCGCGACAGGCAACTACTCGGTCAAATCGACTTGTTTAGTCTCGCTCACCCTCCACACTTCGGTCGGATCCTCGATGGGGGCCAAGATGTGGCTTTACGAACTCGACACCAATGGCACAGGCAAGTCCAGCTTGGCATATGGGGCCAGCGGTAAGGCACTGATCGACAACGACCAAACAGGTACTCAATTCGTGATCGCTCGTCAGATCGGCCGCAACTGAGCGCGGTGTGTCTCTGCGCAGCCAGTAACGGGGCCGACATGGACTGTTCGCTGCGGTCTGGAGGCGGGTGTCGCGGACTCTGCTCGCCGCTTGAGATGCGCAAAGATCTGTTTGATCACCGCAGCATCTTCGATGCTCGCGAGAGCCTTCACCGCGCCACCACAGTGCTCTGCGCGAATTTGCGATACGTACCGCGGAAGTTGTGGATTCTCGGCGCGACCACGGCGAGATACGCGTCTAGTGCATCGGCCATCTGGAGGCGCGCATGGTGATGATTTGATATGTATCCTGCGGCGCGTCACGTTTTTTCGATGAGGAAATGCAATGTGCGCGACTAGGGACCGCTGCCCCGCCGCCGCAGATTCACCCTAAGTCCGACAGGCTGCTAGTCACATGGGGACAATATATCGAACCCACCTCGCGTCTTTGGGGATTTGATAGACATGAGTAAACTGTGCTTGTTTTCCGAGCTCCTGTGACGCGGTTGATCGTGGCGCGCGGGGTGACTTAAGACGATTAATGGCCCGCGCGCTACACAACCCTGTTGATTTGCTAGATGACCTGGCGTTTGAGAGCGCGAGCGAAATTCGGCATGAGTATGCCGGCGGTGACATGCATGCGATGGTGGGCGGAGCGATGCGCCACAACCGAATTTCCGGCAACATTTACCGTGCTTTTCTCCAACACACAGCAAGCACGCCCAGCCGAATGTAGAGATACTATGACCAGGGTCCTAAGCTTTCGCGCTCGATAAAATGAAAGTGGTCCTCGCTACACTTTTTACGGAACGCCGCTTGCGTCGCCCGCCCTTGCGTTTCTGACCCACGCCCCTATGAGTCTCTCGTTCCGCCCCGCCCAGAATGCCGATCTGCCGCGTTGCCATGCGCTGTTGGCCCCGATCGGACCGCAAGTCTACGAACCCGATGTATGGGCTGCATTACCAGCACTATGGGCCAGGTTAATCGCTGAACGTCGTCTAGAGATTCATGTCTTCGAGGATTCCGCGCGACCGACGGCAGTCAAGCTGTTTTGCATGGCAAGCGGTGTTTTCATCACGCCGGAGTTTGCGGCCGCCGTGGCTGCTGATCCCCAGCCGTATCTGGCGAACCAGGTATATCGCCGCGAACTGACGGGCGATTCCGTCATCCTTGCACATGCCGCAGTCGGGCGCGCGAATGCCGGTCGCGGCGTGGACGTACTAGGAATCGACTATGGTTTGGAGCGCGTGAACTGGACCGATCTTGCCGGACTCCGGCTGTTGCCGCTCGTACCGGAATCACTGCGGGCGTTCGTTGGCGGTTATCGGATCAATAGTCTGCATCGCGAACTCTTTGGCCGCGAGATCCATTTACTCGCACGCACCGGCGGCTGGCGTCTGCGCAGTGCTTACCGTGGGAAGCCCACGATGTCCGCAGGGGCCGCCCCAAGTGTGGGACGGCCGGCCTTGTTCGGGTTAACGCGGGATGAGGCGTTGCAACGTCCAGGCACCCTCGCTTCACTGCACTTCCTGTATCAGGAACCGAGGTTCCGATTCACGCCAGCGCAACAGGAATTGCTCAGTCGCGCGCTGCGCGGTCAATCGGATACCGAAGCCGCAGGCGCGCTCGGGATTTCGCCCAGTACGGTCAAGAAACATTGGCAAGCTGTGCTCGAACGAGTAACTCGGATTAGGCCTGACTGGCTGCCAGAGGAATCGGCGGCGATGGAGGAGGGCAAACGCGGAGTCGAGAAGCGACGTCACTTGTTGAACCACCTGCGGCAACACCTCGAAGAATTGCGACCACTCGCGTGAGGCAATCAGTTCAACCTAGTCTTTTAGCCCCATAGTAAAGCGCTGTTTCGTGCAGTAGCTTCGGTCACCGAGTGCGGATCTATAGTGCAAACGCCACTGCTTAACACTTGATCGCAGGAGATGAGACGATGAAAAAATCGAACCTTAACCCAATTATCAACCTCAATAGGGCGTACATCTTGATCTGCATGCAAACCCTGGCGGCTTCGCTGCTACTGATTGCCAGTAGCGCAGTGCAGTCCGCTTCGGTTTATGTTCAACACCAGGGCGACGTGACACAGGGCGCCACCCTCGCCTTTGACACCGGGCCGGGCTTCACGCTGAGTGCTGACCTGCTGGCGGGGGACTTCAGCATTTTCGCCGATGCCTCGCCAACCGTTCCGGTCAACAACAACTTCAGCGGCATGTTCCGAGCGGTGGAGTTCAGCAACGACACCGGGGCTGCGGTGACGATCGCCGCCGGGGCGATCCGCGCCAGTGTCCACGCCAGCTTCTCCCATGGCCCGGCACAAGGTGGCGCGCACAACACGAACACGCGTACCGGCGGCGGCCTGATCGTTAGCGTTCTGGGCGGCGCCGGACAAGGTGACTACGTTGCTCGTTTCGGATACCAGGTCAGCGTTTTTTATAACCTGGACGGAACCATCGACTTCTTCACCTCGGAGTACCTGCCCAACGCCACCAATGGCGCATCGGTGCTTACCGGGCCCGGCGGCGGCATCGGGGGCGCAAACATTCACTTCGCGATGCCGGCGTTGTTGCTCGACCCGGGTGCGCGTCTGCAATTGTCTTTCGACATTTCGGGCGACGCATCCGATAGTTCCAGCACCAATGTCTTCAATACCCTCGGCTTCGAATTGCCCGCCGGTGTGATGCTGACCAATGATGTTGGGTTACCGCTAGCGTGGGTGACTAATGTGCCGGTGCCCGCTGCTGTTTGGCTTTTCGGCGCCGGCATAACAACGTTATTGGGTGTAGTGAGAACTCGTAAAACTAGCGCAGGTGAGCGCGCGTAGCCCCTAAATGGAGTGCGGCAAATCCAAGGTGCCTGCGGGCCATGAGCACTGGTGGGTGGTCGCCCGTGCGCTACAATCCGCACGCTTCCTAATTGCATTTCCACTGCCGGTCACCGGCTGTTCCCGCACCAACGGGCGCACGCTGTGCGAGTTCCGAACGCCTGCAGTTGCCACCGTCAACCTCCAGGTCTCAGACGCATTGACACTCGCACCACGCCGGGCTCATGTGGTTCCTTGCCCGCGCTGAAGCCACATTCGCGGCACAAGGCCAGCATGCGGTAATTCTCGGCCAACACTTCGCCGTATAGTTCTCCCACGCCGCGACCGCGCGCGTAGTCGATGATGCGATGCATGAGATGCTGGCCAAGACCGTGCCCGCTCATACGCTGCTCGACGACGATGGCGAATTCCGCACGTTCACGATCGGGATCTTCGATGGAACGCACCACGCCGAAAATCTCGGTTTCGCCGGCGATCCCCGGCACGGTCAATACCAGCGCCATCTGGCGGTCGTAGTCGATCTGACTGAAACGTGCAGCCATGACGTGGTCCATGAGTTTCATCGGCACGAAAAAACGTAAACGCACTTCCTCGGGCGTGAGGCGCGCAAAGGCTGCGCGCAATGCGGTCTCGTCTTCGGGTCTGATCGGCCGCAGCAGGAACGAGCGACCTTGGTCGTTGGTGATCATTTCTTCGAGGTCTTGGGGATAGGGCCGAATCGCGAGACGTGAGCTGTCGACGCCTGCATCGTCCCGCACCCGTATACACGCGTGCAGCGCAATGACGCCGGCGGCGTCAGCAAGCAGGGGATTGATGTTGAGTTCGGCGACCTGCGGCAGATCGATCACCAGTTGTGAGAGTCGCACCAAGGTTAATGCCACGGCATCGATATCGACCGCTGGCACCTGGCCGAAGCCCACCAATAATTTCGCCACCCGCGTGCGAGCGATCACCTCGCGCGCAAGCTTTAGATTGAGCGGCGGTAGGGTCAGCGCGCGGTCGTTCAACACGTCGACGGCGGCGCCACCGGCGCCGAATACAATCACCGGTCCAAATTCGTGATCGTCGAGCACGCCCACGATCAATTCATGGGCAGCCTGCGCGGGGCGGGTTGCCGGCAGGGTGGCGACGGTCGGTATGCCGAAGTTCGCGAGTATGGTCCTGGCCTCCCCCGCCGCCAGCCAGGCGCGACCTGCGGCCAAGGCCGTCGCAACGATCTCACGCGCGCCCGCAAGATCGGGGGTGAAATCGTCCGGCAGCGATGGCGGCGTTTCGAGCAGTGCTGCCTGGTTGCGACGGTAGTCGACCATCTGCATGAACGCGCGCACCGCTTGCTCGGGTGCGTCGTAGGTCGGCACACCTGCGGTGCGGAAACGTGTGCGGCCGAGTGCTGCGCTGGCGTCGCCCACCCAGCTGGTGAGCAGCGTGGACCTGTCGTGCGGGTCTAGCGCGGCGATGACCGCCGCCGCCGCCGCGTCGGGCGAAGTCACTGCAGTCGGACAATTGAGTACTAGTAGCGCGTCGGCTTCCGACGCACCCAACAGCGCACGTACGGCAGCGGTGTAACGCTCGGCATCGGCATCGCCGCTGATATCGATGGGATTGGTGCGCGACCACGCGGCAGGCAATACCGCATCGAGTTTGGCGAGGGTTTCGGCGGACAACACCGCGAGTGTGCCGCCGGCATCGATCAGAGCATCGCTCGCCAGCACGCCAACACCACCGCTATTGCTCAGGATCGCGAGGCGTTCGCCGCGTGGCGTGTGCGCTAGTGCGAGGGTCTCTGCGGCGTCGAATAATGCCGCCAGCGTCAGCACGCGCAACATGCCGGCGCGGCGAAACGCCGCGTCGTAGACGGCATCGACACCAGCCTGCGCCGCGGTCCCATGGCGTCCGGTCTTGACCACGATCACCGGCTTCATGCGCGCTGCGGCACGCGCCGCCGACATGAATTTGCGCGCGTGAGTGATGCTTTCGACGTAGAGCAAAATCGCGCTGGTGGCGCGGTCGTTGGCGAGGTAATCGAGCATGTCGCCGAAATCGACATCGGCCATATCGCCGAGCGAGGCAAGCAGTGAAAAGCCGATGTTGCGCGGCGCGGCCCAGTCCAGCACCGCAGTGATGACGGTGCCCGACTGCGCGACAAAGGCCAGCGATCCGGCGCGTGGCTGCAGATGTGCGAAACTCGCGTTCAAGCCCACCGTCGGCGCCAATATGCCGAGACAATCAGGACCGATGACGCGCAATAGCGCCGGTCGCGCCACGTCGAGCAAAGACTGACGCAGGCGCCCACCGGCGCTGTCGGGGCCACCCACAAAGCCGGTTGCGATCACCACCGCCGCGCGTGTGCCGCGCGCCGCGAGTTGTGCAAGCACACGTAAGCAAACCGCGGCCGGTGTAACGATGACGGCGAGTTCCGGCGTCTCAGGCAGACTCGCAACATCCGCGTAGCTCGTTCGTCCGAACATTTCGCGATGGCTGGGATTGACCAGCATCACCGCGCCGGCGAAGCCGGCGTCGAGAACATTGCGCGTCACCAGCTGGCCGATGGCGCCTGGTCGTTCACTGGCGCCAATGATAGCGACCGATGTCGGTTTGAACAGACTGTCGAGATTACGAATGCTCATAGCGCATCGGCTTCAGCGCCGGAACAAGCCGATCAAACTGGTCTTAGCCAGCGTGTGAAAGTTGAGATAAAAACCAACTATCGCCGCCGACGACTCGGCGCTCACCGGCAGTGCTTTCAAAGCCACCGCATGCACGGTGAAGATATAACGATGGACATTGTCGCCGGCAGGCGCGCACGGGCCACCGTAGCCCGGCTTGCCGAAATCGGTGCGTACTTCGAGTGCGCCGGCCGGCATTTTGCCGCTGGCTGGGTCGCCCGCGCCCAGGGGCAGAGCGCTGACCGTGATCGGAATATTGGCCACTACCCAGTGCCAGAAACCGCTGCCGGTCGGCGCATCGGGATCGAAGCAGGTGACAGCGAAACTCTCAGTAGCGGCTGGCGCGCCGCTCCACGACAACTGCGGCGACAGATTGTTGCCAGCGCAACCGAAGCCGTAGGCTTCCGACAGCACCTGTTCGATGCCGAGCAGTTCGCCTTCTTTGAAACTTTCACTGGTAAGGATGAGAGCCATGGATTCACTCCGTTGTGTTACTAAAAAAATTTAATCGCGCTAGTGCTCGCTCGGCCCGCTCGCGCCCACGCCCGTCACAGAACGCACATATTGATGGTCAAACGCCGTCGCTTCCGCAGCTCCACGCGCACTACGATCGGTGAGTGAGACCAGCACCGTAACGCTGACGCAGGCCAGCAGCGGGAACAGCGCCGGGTAGCGATAAGGAAACAGCGGTGCGGCGTGGTGCAGCGTGTCCACCCATACCGTCGGTCCGAACACCACACAGGCACAGGCCGTAATCAGACCGACGCTGCCGCCGACCACTGCGCCGCGCGTGGTCAAGCGCCGCCAGTAGAGCGACATGAAGAGGATAGGGAAATTGACGCTGGCGGCCACCGCAAAGGACAGCAAGACCATATACGCGACGTTCTGCCCTTCGAAGGCAATGCCGAGTATCACCGCCAGCACGCCAAGCGCGATGGCGGCAAGGCGCGAGACACCAACCACCTCGGCCTCGGTTACGCGCCCGGCGCGTATGACATTGGCGTAGATGTCGTGGGCGATAGCGGAAGCGCCCGACAACGTCAGGCCCGACACGACCGCCAGAATGGTGGCGAAAGCCACCGCTGAAATAAAGCCCAGAAATAAATCGCCCGCCACCACATGGGACAAATGGATGGCAGCCATATTGTCGCCACCACGCAGCCCGCCGGCCGGCGTCAGAAACTGCGGGTTGTGCGCCAAAAGCGCAATGGCGCCAAAGCCCAGAATCACAATCAGCAAATAGAAATAGCCGATTAGACCGCTGGCGACAAATACCGAGTGGCGTGCAGCGCGCGCATCGCGCACCGTGAAGAAGCGCATAAGGATATGGGGCAGGCCGGCCGTGCCAAACAACAGCGCCGTGCCCAGCGAGAGCACCGAAACAGGGTCCGACACGATGCCACCGGGCGCCATGATGTCGATACCATGCTTATGCGCGGCAACCGCAGTCCTGAACATGCGTTCGAAGGAGAAATCGAACTGCGCCATCACCAGCACCGCCAGCACTGTTGAGCCGAACAAGAGCAATACCGCCTTAGTGATCTGCACCCAGGTGGTGGCGATCATGCCGCCGAAAGCCACATAAAAGATCATGAGTGCACCGACCGTCACCACCGCCCACGTATAGGGCAGACCGAACAGTACCTGGATGAGAGTACCGGCACCGACCATCTGACCAATGAGATACATGCTGATGACGACCAAGGTCGAACAGGCCGAGAGGGTGCGCATAGGCGCAGCCGCGAGACGGAAACTGACCGCGTCGGCAAACGTGTAGCGGCCGAGATTGCGCAGGCGTTCGGCGATCAGGAACAACAGCAAGGGCCAGCCGGCGAGACCACCGATACCCCAGATGAGGCCATCAAAGCCGCCGCTGTAAATGAGGCCGGATACGCCGAGGAAAGAGGCGGCGGACATGAAATCGCCAGCGATGGCGAAACCGTTCTGAGTAGCGCTGATATTGGCGCCGGCGGCGTAGTAGTCGGCGGCGGTATGGGTGCGGCGCGCGGCCCACCAGGTGATAGCGAAAGTCACTGCGACGAACATCAGAAATATTGCGATGGCCGCAACATTGAGCGGCCCGCGTTCGACGGCACCGCCGTCGCCGACCGCGTGGGCGAAGGGTGCAGTCACCAGCAGCGTGAAGCTAAGCGAGGTGCTGCCGGCATGGCTGGTCATGCGCTCAAACCTCAGCCGAGCAACGCGCGACGATCGCCACCATGGCGCGATCGAATTCGCCATTCGTGCGCCAGCCATAGATGCCGGTCAGGATGAGGCCAAACACGATAATGGCCGATCCCCAGGGAATGCCGCGCGAGATCACGCTGTCAGGCCCGATCGGCACCGCCAGCAGGCGCGGCGCGAAGGCGACGCACAGAAGAAAGCTCAGAAAAGCGCCGAACACCAGACCGGACAGCAACCAGGTAAAACGCTGGCGTCGCTGTTGCAAGGCTTGGAATTCGGCATCGGCGAAGATGCGCGCGTAAAGTTTATCCATGACTGCTCCGCTGCGCGTGCCCTGCCACTGCGCGGCAAGGGCGCAAGTCTGGCTGGCGAGAACACGGTGCGGGGCTGGCCCCGCGATGACAGTGTTACCAGAGTTTTTGACTGGCTAGACGCGCACCCTCGGCGAGCGCGGCGAACTTCGCCCACACCACCGACGCGGCCACCATCTCCCAGCCGGCGAAGGTGCCAAACCCGCAATCGGCGCCGGCGATCACGCGCTCCCTGTCACCGACCGCGTCGACTGCTTCGAGGATGCGGTTGCAGATCACTTGCGGGTGTTCAATGTAGTTGACGGTCGAATCGATGACGCCAGGGATCAGAATCTTGTCCTGCGGCATGCCGCACTTCTTGAGCGCTGCGTATTCATGCTGATGACGCGGATTGGCAAATTCGATCGACAGCGCACCGACCTTGGCCTGGGCGATGATCGGGAAAATATCCGCCAATGGCACGTCGCAATCGTGGGGGCCATCATAGTTGCCCCAGCATACGTGCAGACGGATGCGCTCGGCCAGAATGTTCACGCAGGCCTGATTGATGGCATCGATATGGATGGTGATGGCATCCTGGAATTCCTTCAAAGAGGCATGTTGCCACTGGCCGTGACGCTCCATCGCCAGATCGGGACAGTCGAGTTGCAGCACATAACCGCGCTGGTGAATGAGTTCGTATTCCTTTTGCATCTCGCGCGCCACGGCGCGCACATAGGCTTCATGGCTGTCGTAGAACTGATTGCCGAGCGTGGTGCAGACGATGCCGGGGCATGCGGCGGTCATGAAGGCCTCGGAATAGCGGCCTTTGACTGCGGCCAGCGCGCCGTCGAACATGTCGAACTCGCGCTTGGCCGGCGCCAGATCGGTGTAGCGCACCTCGGCATTGGCGGCGGGCGCGTCGAACACCTTCGACATCACCATGCCACGGTTGGCCCAGACCTGGCCGAAATCCGGATAACTGGCAAAATCACTGAAGGGCTCGCGCTTGCTGACGCCGCCGAAACCTTGCAGACGCTGGCAGACATAGGTCTGGAAACCAACCCGCGGCTGCTCGCCGTCGTTAATGACATCCACTGCGGCATCGACCTGCGCTTTGACGCTGCGCTTGACCCCCGCTTCGGCGAGCTGATCAAGGCGCTGCTCATCGACCTGCTTGCCCGCCTCCTGGGCAATCAGCAGGTCAGACAGATCACGCTGACGCGGCAGGCTGCCGACGTGTGTGGTCAGAATGCGTTGGTCGCTGCATTGCATCGCTGGTTCTCTCCCCTGCTTGATTTATTGTCGCTCAGTCAGCAACTGAGGGCCGGCCGTGAGCGGGCTAAGTGTACACGCCGAAGTTGTCGCACGCCCTGCGCAGGGCGAACTGCCGGCCGCGCTGGGCATGCCGTCGATCGCACTATTGCTTTCAAGATTCTCAAGACCGCTGGCGCTGAATCCTCAGACTCAATTCAGGGCGAACCTGCCGCTGCAACGTCGACACGACAGACTTCAACCCGAGCAAGTTTCTTGCCCGAGCTGATGTCGTCCAGCTCGCCCTCGAAAGTCAAACCGAACAAGGTGCGGCCGTCGGCGCCGCCAAGGTTACAGGCCACCGCACGCTTGCCGGGGGTCGAGATGATATCGCCGATACCGCCATCGGGCAGCACACGCACGAATTCGCCGGTAGTAAAAGCTGCAATCCACACCGCACCCGCCGCGTCGAGGCAAATACCGTCGGGCGTACGTTCACCGAGATGCGCCCACACACGACGATTGGACAGCGTGCCATCGGCGGCCCGATCAAAGGCCGTAAGCTTATGGCCAAAGGTCTCGGCAATGATCAGCGTACGACCGTCGCGAGTGATGACTGCGCCGTTGGGGAATTCCAGTCCGCTTGCCACCACTTTGCATTGGCGCGACGGCGTGACCATGATCAATTCAGCGGTCTTGGGCTCGGCATGGTTCAACAGATCGTAGCCGAAGTTGCCGACGTAGATGTTGCCGTCAGCATCGCAGACGCTGTCATTGATATCGTTGGAGACCATCTTCGACAGATCCGCGTATTCGCTTAATTTGCCACCCGCGTCGACCAACATCAGTTTGCGGTCTTGCATCGAGACCACGACCATGCGGCCGTCCGGCAGAAAATTGATACCCGAAGGATATTGCGGGAAGCTCGCGACGGCGGTGCGTTTGCCGGCCTCGCTCAGGGTATAGACCGTTTCACCGCGCATATCCGACATCCA
Organism: Pseudomonadota bacterium; assembly: GCA_031371245.1. Classification (GTDB taxonomy): domain Bacteria; phylum Pseudomonadota; class Gammaproteobacteria; genus JADJYF01. The sequence continues at coordinate 11,342 of JANMJF010000307.1, forward strand.
CAATTGATTGTCGCGCCAGCGCGGCCCTTCGAGAAACACGAATCCGTCGGCCAGCGTTTCCAGTGTGTATTTCGCCATGACTCCCCCTGTAATGATGATTGATATGCGCTCGGAAAAACTAACAAGACTGACGCGGCGACGCCACCGGCAGCGTGCTCAATCCTTTTTGATGCCAAACAGTCGTTCGAGCTCGCTTTGATTACCCGCCGCGTCGGTACTCGGTGCGCTGCTCGCCTGATCGCCGAATAGTTGCTCCAGTTCGGTTCTAGCGCGCGCGGCGGCGGCGTCGGGGGCGCGCGAGTAGGCGGCGGGCCGAGGCTTGAACTAGTAGCAGGTAGGGGGGGGCGACAAGGTTGGGGCAGCCGGGGGGGGGGGTTTAGGGCGGG
>JANMJF010000325.1:0-7917 GCA_031371245.1 Pseudomonadota bacterium
TGTCATCGACCCGCTCAGCAAACGCGACGAAGTGCTCGATGTGTTCGTCGATGGCGACACTATCGTCGGTCTCGGCCGCACCCCGGCGGGCTTCAAACCGGCACGAGTCATCGATGCACACGGCGCGATTGTGTGTCCGGGCTTCACCGAGGTCGGCGCGCGCCTGCGCGAACCGGGGGCCGAGCATAAGGCCACCATCGCCAGCGAACTCGAAGCGGCTGCGGCCGGCGGCTTTACCACGGTGTGCTGCATGCCCGATACCAATCCGGTGATCGACACGCCGGCGGTGGTCGAACTGATCAACCAACGCGCGCGCGGCGTGCGCGGCGCACGCGTACGCTGTATCGGCGCCTTAACCCACGACCTCGGCGGTTCGGTGCTGGCCGAGATGGCCGCGCTGAAGGACATCGGCTGCGTCGGCGTGGCGAATGCCGGTCACGCGATCCGCGACAGCAATGTATTGAAAAATGCGCTGGCCTACGCCGCCACGCTCGATCTGACGGTTTTCCTGGACGCCGAAGACCCGTGGCTGTCGGCGCAGGGCTGCATGCATGAAGGCGCGGTCAGTACGCGTCTGGGGCTGGCAGGCATTCCCGCTGCGGCCGAATTGATCGGGCTCGGTCGTGACCTCGTGCTGCTCGAAGACAGTGGCGCGCGCGCGCATTTCCGCACCCTGACCTGCGGCCGCTCGATCAGATATGTGAACAACGCGCGCAAGACCGGCCTGGATGTTAGCGCCAGCGTCGGCATCGCACACCTGACCCTCGCCGACGAAGACATCGCACGCTTCGACGGTCACTTTCATGTTCGCCCGCCGCTGCGCACACGCCGTGATCGCACACGTCTCATCCGCGGCTTGGCCGAGGGCCAAGTGGAAGTATTGACCACCCTTCACGAGCCCCATGATGCCGACGCCAAGGCCGGCCCCTTCGGCGCCACGGCGGCGGGCATCTCGGGCCTCGACAGTTTTCTGCCCTTGATGCTGAGTCTGGTTGAAGCCGGCACGCTCGATCTCATGCGCGCCATCGACGCCGCCGCCGTGCAGCCGGCGCGCGTGATAGGCAATGCGCCCGCCAGCTTGGCCACCGATGCGGTGGCGGATATCTGTATTTTCAATCCCACCGAGACCTGGCAGCTCAGCGCTGACACCATGCTCAGTCGCGGCAAGAACACACCCTTGCTCGGCCGCACCCTGCGCGGTCGCGTGCTCGCCACCCTGGTCGGTGGCCGCATCGTATTCGAACGGAAAGTCTGACGTGAGCGACGCCGCCAGTCGCATCCGCGCTCATCGCGGCACCATCCAACTGGTCGCTGCCACTATCGTCGCGGTCCAACACTTCGAAGGTGCGCAGCACTATCTGCGACTGGCATGCCCCGACCTCGCCGCACGCTGTCGGCCTGGCAGCTTCGTGCACCTGCGCTGCGATACCGAACTGCCAATGCGCCGCCCGATGTCGGTGATGCGTGCGTCGGCCCGCGATGGCTGGCTCGATGTGCTGTACAAGGCTCACGGCTATGGCAGCGGCTTGCTCGCGTCGCGTGTGGTGGGTGAGACCGTGAGCGTGCTTGGCCCCATCGGTCAGCCGTTCAAACTTGAGGACTATCGCGCGCGACCGCTTTTGATCGGCGGCGGTGTCGGTATTCCTCCCATGCTGTTTCTAGCCGAGCACATGCGTGCGTCGAGCGCAGCGACGCAGCCGTTGGTGCTGATGGGCTCGGAAGTACCGTTCCCGTTTCGGGCCCGACCGTCGACGCTGATGGTGCCGGGTGTGCCGCCCGCTGTGATCGCGGCCATGCCGCTGCTGGAGGACTGGCATATCGCTTCACGCCTCGCCAGCCTCGCCGGCTTTGCCGGCTGCTATGAAGGTTATGTGACCGATCTCGCGCGGCAGTGGATCGCGACCAGCGGCGTGCCGCATGACGACATCGAGATCTTTGCCTGTGGACCAACGCCCATGCTGCGCGCGGTGGCGAAACTCGCCGCCGAGTTCGCACTGCCCTGTCAGATCTCGCTTGAGGAATACATGGCCTGCGCGGTCGGCGGCTGCGCTGGTTGCACGGTCAGGATCGAGACCGCCATCGGACCCGCGATGAAGCGCGTGTGTGTGGATGGGCCGGTGTTCGAAGCGCGCACGGTGGTGTTCAGCGATTGAGGTCGTGCTCAGTCGTGCCCCAGCTCGCGCAAGCCTTTTGCCACCAGTGCCTGCACAATCTGCTCGCGCTCAAAACCGACGAAGGTCTCCTCACCGAGCGTCAAGATCGGGATTACCTTGACCGGCTGTGCGGCGAAACGTCGTCTGCCTTCCGCATCGGTCTCGATGTCGTACTCGCAGTGTTTGATGTTTTCACCTTGCAGAAAACGTCGCGCGGCACGGCAATAGCCGCACCATGAAGCGCTCAACATCACCACTGTATCGGCATCGGGCCGCTGCGCGCGGTCGCAAACCACGGCCGGCTGTGAGCGCTTGCTCACCATCATCGTCATCGCCCAGATGCCAATCACCAGCACCAGCACATAGGTCGGCATAGGCGACCGGCGCGTGGTGGGCGAGGCATCCTGCTCAGTCACCGTAGTGCCACTCGAAGCGCTGCAGATCGATATGGCCCAGCGCATCGAATTCGATGCCCTCCAAGGCCAGCCGATCGTATTGCTCATTGGACCAATCGCGCCCGCCGCGCGGACTGATGGCTCCTTTGACGTTCACCACTCGATGCCAGGGCACGTCTGCGCCCTCGCGAAGCGCTGCGAGCGCGTAGCCAACCTGACGTGCGCCGCTCGGGCCTTCGATATGGGCGAGCGCGGCGACTTGTTTATAGGTCGCCACCCGTCCGCTAGGAATGGCACACACCACGGCCCACACGCGCGGATTGCGCCCGCTGGCCGGCCCGTCCCGCTGGGCATCGAAGTTCACACCCGGGCCACGGGATCTCGCCATCTTGCTGTTCCTCGTTGTGCGCCTGGCGGGCGCCGGCGCATCAGCACCGGGCTACGTTCTCGACTCGCGGCGGGTCAGACAATTCCACGCGCACGCCGTGATGCACCTCATTACGTGGCTTCAAGCATATGAGTACGGTGCGCTTCGCGACCCAGCTCAGGCCTACCTGATCGCCCGAGAAGGGCGCGCCGTCGTTGGCGAGTTCGGTGCTGATCACAGGCGCACCGGCGGACATGCCGCGCGGCACGAGATAGAGCTTTACATGATGAGGGGATTTCGCGCCGCTGGCCGCGACCAGGGTCAGGCGAAGTTGATAATCGCCATCGGGCGCGGGGAACTCGCTGAGGATTTGTTCGGCGGCTTCGCCGCAGGCGGCGAGCAGGAAGAGCAGCGCGGCCCAGCCCCGCCGCCGATCCGGCGGGATAGTCATTTATCCGGCATGCCGGTCTGCGCCGCACAGACCGCTGTCGCGCAGCCCCTCAGCGGCTGCGCTCATGGCGCGCGTCGAGGAAATCGACCCAGGCTTCCCAGCGCCGCGTGTCCGACGGGAATTTCGGGTGGTCGAAACGCGCGATGACGATGTGTTCCAGGCCAGCACGATAGGCGATGGCGGCGACGAAGATCAGACCGTCCTTATAGGCTTGTCGCTGTTCGTCCGGCACGCGCTTGTGTGGCGTGTCGGACCACAACCCGGCCGCTTGCAGCGCGGCAATCCAGGACTGCACCGGGTTCGCGCTCGAACCGCGCGAAGTGCAGAGATAGAGACTGCCATTGAGTTTGTCGCCTGGATCGAAAGCCAGGTCATAGGTGTCGACGATGACGGCGCCGTTGAATTCGGCCGGTACGCTGTTCAATTGCGCGCTCATGATGTCTTGCTCCCATAGACGATGACGCGGCGGGTATGCCGCGACACAGGAACGGAAGCTAACCCAGGCTGCAGGCCTAATCAATCCTGCGGTGGACATAGTTTGTCTCGTCAGGCCGGGCGACGCTCAGGCCAGCGCGGCGGCCTGCGTCCAGGCCAGCGCCGGGAAACGCTCGACACCCTCGCTGCGAAATTCGCCGACGCTGTCCATGCACACACAATGGCGACGCACGATGCGCCAACCCGTCGGCGTCAGGGCGAAAGTATCGTGATAGGAGCCGCGCACTTCCCAGCGTGTCATGGTGCCTTCCGGCAGGCGTTGCAGATGGGTGGCAATCACACGCGCACTCGCGTGAGCGCTCTTGCCCTGCACTTCGACCATGGGGTTGGCGATGATATGGTTGGTCCAATAGCACAGATCGAGAAAGCGGCTGAAGGCACTGGCCGCCTCAGCGCCGGTACAGTCAAAAACATGACCGGCGACTTCATAGTGCAAGGTGGCCGTCGGTGCAAACACCTGCTCGAGAAACTCGAAGCGTTTCTCATCAAGGGCGCGTGCATAGATCCCATAGTTGTGCGAAATGGCGATGTAATCGGCGTAGTCCATGCTAGCTCCCCGTACCGCGCGACACGGCGTGCCGCCTGCCTACCAGTGTAGGCCGCGCACTGCGTGCCGAGAAGCGCTGGGCGGTACTCACGGCAGCACCGTGGTGCAGTTTGAAGTACAGCGCGCGATCTGCACCTGCAGGCGACTGTAGAGTGCGTCGCAAGCACCGCGCTGCGCTTCGCACAGCACCCGTGTGACCAGAGTCGGATTGCCGTTCTTGAATACGATGCCGCGGCGCACGACGCTGGGATAGGCGGGATGGGCGCGGGGCACGAAGGTCCAGGTGGTGAAATCGTTGCCCTGCTCGTCGGTAATGATGGTCCAGCCCCCGTGCTCAGCAGTCTGCACTGCCGGTTTGCTGGCCAGCGCTTTGCGCGCGGCACTGACCGACCCATAACCGATGCCGCTGACGGCGGTCTGGGCAACGAGCAGCCCCGGCGCGAGCAGCAGCGCGGCGGTCAAGGCGAACAGGAATTTGAAATGGCAATGGTGCATGCCTGACTCCGTAGCCGACGCTGGGCACTGCATGGGTGAACGGCCTGGCGGCTGCAAGAATAGCCGCTTTTATGCCGCGCGCCTTCAGCGGCGCAGGTAAGGGGCGAGCTGTCGATCGTGCAGGCCAGACAGCAGCATCAGGGCCGCGCCGGCCCCGAGCAGGGCGCAGAACATATCCCACTGGGTGTCCCACACATCGCCCTGGGTGCCGAGGAATTGATCGGCGCCCTGGCCGAGCACCACCGCCGCGCCCCATTCGATCAATTCATAGCTGGCGCTGATCGCCAGTACGATGGCAATACAAACGAAGGCCCGCATGGCGCGACCGCGCACATAGTCGCCGCGCAGCAGAATCTCGCGAGCCACCATCACCGGCACAAAACCCTGCAACAGATGACCGATGCGATCGTAGGGATTGCGACTCCAACCCAGCCAGTCAGCGAGCTGGAAACCGAACGGCACCCGCGCATAGGTGTACGCGCCACCCACCATCAAAACTATTGCGTGCAGAAAAATCAGCCCATACAGCAGGCTGGTAAGCGGCAGGCGGCGGTAGCTCCAGATCATGAGCGGCAGCGCCACCATGACAGGCATCACCTCCATTACCCAGGTCAGCCGATCGTAGGGCTGATAGCCGGACCATAGCAGCAGGGCGACGAGCACGGCGGCGAGCCCAAACAAACGCGTCTCGCGCGCCGCGTCGACGCTAGGCATGATGGGGGGACGGGCGTGCATGGTGCAGCTCCAGCTCGGCTAAGTTACGCGCCAATCCGCGCCAGCGTCGCTTCACCAGACAGTGAAGGCCATCACCACGCCGGTCGCCACCATCAGACTCATACCGACCACCAGCAGGATGTCGGCGATGTGTTCGAGTATGACTGTCAGGTGCGTTTCGCGCATGCGCAGCGCAAAGAAAATGACGTAGGCACACGTCAGGAATACCAGCGCGCAGATCACCAACATTTCGTCGGCAATAGTCGTGGCCCGCGAGGCGTGCCCGACGGTATAGAACAAGGTCACGCCAGTGATGCATAGGCCGGCCATATTGCCGGCCAGCGACAATAGGTGCAGCAGCTCTTCGCGAAGCCAGGGGCGAGGACGCGAGGATGGAGTCATGGCGAGACGTCGTTGCGGGAGAGGCAGAAAATGACAGGCTGGGCCGTGCGCGTCAACGCATTATCTGCCCTGCCCGCGCCTGGCGATGAACGCAGATTGAGCGGCCAAGCCGCCCGACGCATCAGGCTTCGCAAAGCGCCTTGAGATTGGCCAGCCCGCGTTCGAAATCTGCGCCGATCATTTTATCCATGCTGAAAAACAGCCCCATGACCCGCGCCATGAGTGGACTCGGGCCATGCATGGCCCAACTCAAGCGGCAGTGCTCACCCTCGGCCAGCACGGTGAAATCGGCGAGATTGTGGGCCTCGAAGGGCTGCATAAAATCGAGCTTGATGCGCAGCCGTGTCGGCGCACTGGCTTCGACGATTTCCATGCGGCCACTGCCCGCCTTGCGGTTGCCGGCCCACTGGTAGACCGCGCCTACGCCGCGCGCCGCGCCGCTGTACTCGCGCTGCAGTTGGGGATCGAGATCCTCCCACGGCGACCACGCGGTCCAGTGGTGAAAATCGTCGAGCTGCATAAACACCGTTGCTGCGGGTGCCGTGATGGCAATACTTCGTTCGATGCGGAAGTGATCGGGGCGGGTGGCGGCGAAGCCCAGCAGTACGGCTAACAAAACAAGCACGACGACGATCGCTAACAGCATGGGTCCCTCCAGTGCTTGGAGCCAGATAGTGCAAGGCGGTCGGCCGCAATGTAACCCAGCATCCGCCATCATTCCAGGGCCGACGCGGATCGGACACCACCGCCATCGTGGCGCGAGAAGCGCAATTCGAGATGGCGCTTCACATCCGGCCATTCGCTGACGAGGATGCTGTACATCACCGTGTCGCGTACGCTGCCATCGCGGCGCGGCGCGTGATGCCTGATTACACCGTCACGCTTCGCGCCCAGCGCTTCGATAGCGCGCTGCGAACGCAGATTGAAGTTGTCAGTGCGCAGCCCAACCACCGCGCAACCGAGCGTGTCGAAGGCGTGACCGAGCAACAACAGTTTGCAGAGGATGTTGACATGACTACGCTGCCAGCGCGTGCCATACCAGGTGTACCCGATCTCGACACGGGACACCGTCGGCACAATATCGTGATAACGAGTGCTGCCAATCACCACGCCAGTGGGCGCATCGCACACCGCCCACGGCAGCATGTGACCGGCCGCCTGGCCCGCCAGCGCGGTGGCGATATAGTCCGAGACCTGTTCGGGTGCGGGCACCGAGGTGTACCACAGCTCCCACAGCCGACCGTCGCGGGCGGCGCTGAGCAGGCCCGCGCCATGGCTTTCGATGAGCGGCACAAGGCGCACGTCACGCATCGCTAACTCGATGGGAAGCGCCGCTTTCATAAGAAAGCGCGCAGGCGCGTTGCCTTGTCGCGCGTGGAAGCCATGCGCCGTCCGCCACGCAGACACGCAAGCAGGACCGCAGCGAGCACCACATCGCCACTGGCTATCAGCACACCGCGACCACTGACCGCACCCGCCAACCACAGCACCACGATTAAAACAAAAGCGCTGGTCTTTCCGATCACGCCGAAGATGACGAAAGCGCGGTCGACCACCGACTGCAGGGCGAGCCAGCCATAGGCACCACCAAACAACAACACCAATAGCGCAGTCATGGCCCGATAGACGACCGGCACTGCGGCCGGCAAGCCCGCGAACTGGCCGGCGAACGAGGCAGGAAAAGCGAACAACAGCGCAGCCAGCAGATTGAAGCCAGCCGCGACCCACAGCACACGGCGCAACAACGACTCTTGATTCATAGGCATCTGGCCCTCCACGCACTGGCCAGCTCGGCGCGCGAGCGCCCGTTACGAAGATGAAGACACGGCGCAAAGCTCGACAGACGCGAGGCAGACCATAGCGCTACGCGCCATGGCTGCCAAGTACGCAAGGGAGCC
>JANMJF010000346.1:0-8181 GCA_031371245.1 Pseudomonadota bacterium
TGCCCGGCATGTTCGCGCGCGCGCGTTTGTTCGGCGCCGGCGAACATCAGGCGGTGCTGGTGCCCGATGTGGCGGTGGTCGCCGATCAGGCGCGCAAGCTGGTGATGGTGCTGGGCAAAGACAACATCATCGAGGCGCGAGTGGTCACACTCGGGCCGATCATCGATGGTCTGCGCGTGGTGCGCGAGGGTCTCACAGCGGATGAAACCATCGTCGTGAACGGCATTATTCGCGCCCACCCCGGCAAGCCAGTGACACCGACCGAGACCACTGTCGGCGCCGACGGCACCATCAAGTAGCCCATGCGCTTCACGCATTTTTTCGTCGATCGGCCGATCTTCGCGGCCGTCATCTCGATCGTCATCGTGCTGGTCGGCGCCATCGCCTATGTGGCGCTGCCCATCGCGCAGTATCCGGACATCGTGCCGCCGACTATCCAGGTCACCGCCAACTATCCCGGCGCCAGCGCCGAAACCGTCGCCAATACGGTTGCCACGCCGCTTGAGCAGGAAATTAACGGCGTCGACAACATGCTGTTCATGCAGTCCTCGGCGACCGGCGACGGCCGTCTGGTCATCAACGTCACCTTCGAGCTTGGCACCAATCTCGATATTGCCCAGGTGCTGGTACAGAACCGCGTTGCCGTCGCGGTACCGCGTCTACCCGAGGACGTGCGTCGACTCGGCGTCAATGTGTCAAAGAATTCGCCCGACATGTTGATGGTGGTGCACATCTACTCGCCCGACGGCTCGCGCGACCCGACCTATCTGTCGAACTACACCCGCACCCATATCGTCGACCGTTTGGCGCGCCTGCACGGCGTCGGTCAGATCAATATCTTTGCCGAGCGTGCCTATGGCATGCGTATCTGGATCGACCCAGAACGTGCTGCCGCGCGCGATCTTACCGCCACCGAAATTGTCGAGGCGGTACGGGCGAATAACGTGCAGGTCGCGTCGGGCATTATCAACGCCCAACCGGTGCCGAGCACCGGCGCGTTCGAACTGGCGGTCGAGAGTCAGGGCCGTTTCCTGACCACCGAGCAATTCGGCGACATCGTGGTCAAGCGCGCCACGGCGGGGCGCATTACCCGTTTGAAAGATGTCGCGCGGGTCGAACTCGGCGCCCAGGACTATTCCACCATTGGCTACATTGATGGCAAGCCGGCGCTGCCGATGCCGATCTTCCAGCGTCCCGGCTCGAATGCCATCGAGACCTCACGCGCGGTTGAAGCGCTGATGACCGAAGTCGGCAAGGATCTGCCGTCGGGCGTAGCCTATGTCATCGCTTTCAATCCCACCCAGTTCATCGCCGACTCGGTGCGCGAGGTCTACCTCACCATCTTCGAGGCGATGCTGCTGGTAGTGCTGGTCATCATGGTCTTCCTGCAGTCCTGGCGGGCTGCCATCATCCCGATAGTCGCGATCCCCATCGCGCTCATCGGCACCTTCGCGGTCATGAGCGCCTGTGGCTTTTCGATCAACAATCTGACCCTGTTCGGCTTGGTGCTGGCAGTCGGCATTGCGGTCGACGACGCGATTGTGGTGGTGGAGAACATCGAGCGTTATCTGGCCGAGGGACTCTCGCCGCGCGAGGCCGCGCACAAGACCATGGACGAAGTCGGTAGCGCGCTGGTGGCGATCGCGCTGGTGCTGGCGGCGGTATTTGTGCCGACCGCCTTTATCTCGGGTATCTCGGGACAGTTCTACCGGCAGTTCGCCTTGACCATCGCCAGCGCCACGGTGATTTCCGCCATCGTCTCTCTGACCCTGTCACCGGCGCTCGGTGCGCTATTGCTGCGGCCGCACGACGCCCATGCCAAGCGCAATGGGGTGGTCACCATGCTGCTGCTGCCATTCACGCTGTTCGCGCGCGGTTTTAACGCGAGCTTCGCCGGTTTTGCTCGTGGTTATGGCGCTATCACCCGACGCCTGGTGCGCATGACCCTGATCATGATGGTGGTCTATGCCGGACTCATCGTGCTGACCTGGAAGACTTTCGACCACACCCCGACGGGCTTCATCCCCCAGCAGGATCAGGGCTACATCATCACCGTCTACCGCCTGCCCCCCGGTTCGTCGGTGCTGCGCACGGACAAAGTGGTGCGGCGTGCGGCGGGCCTATTGCTCGACATGCCGGACATTGCCCATTGCGCGGGTTTCGCCGGTTTTGATGGTGCCTCGCGCACCAATGCGCCGGATGCCGGTGCCGCCTTCTGTCCGCTGGCGCCCTATGCTACGCGCGCCAAGCTCGGCCACTCCATCGCCGACACGTTGAAGGAGGCCCAGCAGCGACTGGGCGGCATTCAGGAAGCGATGGCCTTTGTGGTACCGCCGCCGCCGGTGCGTGGCATTGGTACCGGTGGCGGTTGGAAACTCTATATCGAGGACCGCGGCGGCCACGGCGTGCAAGCACTGGAACAGGTCACCGCCGAGTTCATAACGCGCGCCAATCAGTTACCCGAGGTGAAAAATGTCTTCACTACTTTCAACACCGCGACGCCGAAGATCTTTGCCAATATCGATCGCATTCGTGCCGAGAAACTCGACGTGCCGGCTGAACGTGTGCTCGATACGCTCGAAATCTACCTTGGCTCGGCCTACGTCAACGACTTCAACTTCCTCGGTCGTACTTACCGTGTGACGGCCCAGGCCGAGGGCAATTACCGCGACGACCCCTCGGATCTACTCAAGCTCAAGACCCGCTCCAATCGCGGCGCGATGGTGCCCTTGGGTTCGCTCACCACCTTCCGCGATCTGACCGGCGCGTATCGGGTGTCGCGCTATAACCTATTCACTGCGGCGGAAGTGCAGGGCGTGGCCGCGCCCGGCAAGTCCACCGGTCAAGCCCTGGATGCCATCGAGAAACTCGCCGCCGAAGTGCTGCCGGAAGGTTATGGCTTTGAATGGACCGATCTGGCGCTGCAGGAGAAACTGGCCGGTAATACCGCGAGCATGGCCTTTGGTCTCGGTGTCGCCTTCGTGTTCCTGGTGCTGGCGGCGCTGTATGAATCCTGGCTGCTGCCGCTGGCGGTGATTCTGATCGTCCCCATGTGTCTGCTCGCCTCGGTGATCGGTATCGGGCTGCGCGGCATGCAGAATGACATCCTGGTCCAGATCGGCTTCATCGTACTGATTGGCCTCGCCGCCAAGAACGCCATTCTGATCGTCGAATTTGCGCGCCAGGCCGAGGCTAGTGGTCTCGACCGAGTGCAGGCGGCGGTGCAGGCCGCGCGCATGCGCCTGCGGCCGATACTCATGACCTCGTTCTCTTTCGTCATGGGCGTAGTGCCCTTGGTGCTGGCCAGCGGTGCCGGTGCTGAAATGCGCCAATCGCTAGGCACGGCGGTGTTTTCCGGCATGCTCGGCGTGACTTTTTTTGGACTGCTGTTCACACCGGTCTTCTACATCGTCTTTCGTGGTTTGGCGCAACGCGGTGAGCGCCGCCGCCGGCGCGTGAAGGAAAGTGCGGAATGGCCGACTTGATGCGTAGCCTGCTGTCGATTTGCGTGGTGCTGAGCGTACTCGGCGGCTGCGCGGCAGTCGGTCCCGACTATGCAGGCCCGGCCGCGACTAGCGCAGCGGCGATATCGAGCTTCCCGTCGGCCGCTGAAGTGAGTGCGTCCAGCGCGATACTGACGAGCGAGCCGCCCGAACAGTGGTGGCACGCGCTCAAGGATCCTGATCTCGATGCCTTGATCAGCCAGGCCTTGGTGGCGAACAACGATCTGCAGACAGCGGTCGCCAATGTTGAAGCGGCCCGCGCGCAGCTGCGCCAGGTGGAAACCCGCCGTCTGCCGAACGTTGATGCGAACGGCACGGTGCGTGAACGCCGCGAGGCCCAGGCCGCACAGCGCAAGGCCGATGCGCACGACGACGCGCCGACCCGTTCGCTTGGAACCTTCAGTGTCGACCTGCTGTGGGAGATCGATTTATTTGGTCGCGTGCGGCGTTCGGTCGAAGCGGCCGCGGCCGAGCTCGGTTCCTTGGAAGCGGTACGCAATAATGTGCTGCTATCCGTGCTGTCGACGGTGGCGAACGCCTATATCGACTTGCGCGGTGCGCAGTTGCGACTCGGCGTCGCGCAACGCAATGTCGCGGTCCAACAGCAGACGCTGGATCTGGTTGCGACCCTCAATAAAGAAGGCGCCGCGACCGAGCTCGATGTCGCGCGCGCGCGCACACAACTGCTCACCAGTCAGGCCTCGATCCCGCTGCTGCGTGCAGTGGCGCGCGCCGCGCTCAATCGTCTGACAACCTTGCTCGCGCAGCCACCGGGCACCCTCGATGCGCAGCTGCAAACCCCGCGCGCCTTGCCGCAGCTGCCGGAATTGATAGCGGTTGGGCAGCCGGCAGATCTGTTGCGTCGTCGGCCCGACATTCAGGTGGCCGAACGGGCGTTGGCGGCAGCGTCGGCGCGTATCGGTGTGGCGACCGCCGATCTATTCCCCACCGTGTCGCTGATCGGGGCTGCCGGTGTGTCGGCCTCGCCGATCGGCGCTCTGGCCGCCGCCGGCGCGCCGTTTTTTACCTTCGGGCCGGCCCTACGCTGGAATATTTTCGACCGCCGTGGGATCTACGCGCGTATCGCCCAGGCCGACAGCGCCGCTGCTGCGAATGTGGCGCGCTATCAGGCCAGCGTTACTCGCGCGCTGGAAGAAGTCGACAGCGCGATGAGCGCTTACGGCAACGAGCGCGAACGCCAGGCCCAGCTGGTGGCAGCGGTCGTTGCCAGTCGCGATGCCGCGCACTTGGCTGAGCTGCGCTTCAAGGAAGGTGCGGAAGATTTTCTGACCGTGCTCGATGCCGAGCGCAGTCTGCTGCTGCTTGAAGATCAGCAGGCTTTGTCGGCTATCAATGTTGCGCAAGGACTGGTCGAGATCCAACGCGCGTTGGGCGGCGGCTGGCAGGGCGCGAGTGTGCCGGCTTATGAGGGCTACCAGGCTAAATCCGGCCGCTGAAGATGCAGGCGTGACCGCCGCCGGGCCGCTGGCGACGCGGCAACAGGTCTGCGCTGTCGAACGTGTTACTCTCGCCGTCCGTCAGGCTATCCGATAGGTTTCCCCGATGTCCTCCCAGGCGAAGCCGCGGATAACGCGCGACCAACTGACGCGCCTGAGCGCCTTTCGGCCCTTGCCTAATCTGACCAAGATGCCACTGTTCGTGGCGCTGATGGTGGCGCTGACCTGGGCGGCCTGGACCACGCCCTCGACGCTCTTGCGCTGGTCGGCCTATGTCGCGCTCGGCTATATGTGGATGGGCATGGTGACCTTTATGCACGACGCCACCCACGATGTGCTGTTCCGCAATCGGACGCTGGGCTGGATCTTCGGCATCGTGACCATGATCCCGATCTTCGCGTCCTTCGTCGCCTTCAAGGAAGATCATCTCGAGCACCATCGTTACAATCGTTCGCCGCGCGATCCCGATGCATTTACGATGGGCAAGCGCGGGCCGCTCGATTTCCTGTTGTTCTATTCCTATGCCCTAGCCGGCGCGGTGCTGAGTTTCGTGCACTTCAATCTGCTCTATCCAATCAAACGCTTCAACGCCCAGCAGTGGGGCATACACATGTTTGAAACGGCGCTGAAAGCGGTGGTTTACTGGTGGGTGATCGACACTGCGCAGCGCCACGGCGTGCTGGGCAAGACGCTGGCAGTGTGGCTGTGGCCGATATTCTTCTTCTCGCTGTTCAATTCCATGCGCTTCATCGCCGAGCACTATGGCACGCAGTGGGATGCCGGGCCGCTGGCCGGCACGCGCACCGTGCTTTCCAATCCGGTGCATGCGTTCTTCTGGAACAATATCAATCTGCACATCGGTCACCACGTCTACCCGAGCGTGCCGTGGTACAACCTCGGCGAGTTGCATCGCCTGCTCGAAACGCAGATCGCTGCAACCGGCGCGCTGGTCGACAAGAGCTATGTGGCGGTGTATTTCAATGCGCTGCGGGGTGGGCCGGAAACCAGTGCACGACTGCAACGCTCATTGGCGAGCCGCGCCGGCCGTCAAGCGTAGTACCGGCGCCGCGACCGCCCATAGCGGCGAGGCTGCGTTGTTATTCTTGGCAATAGCCCCGCTATTGCCCGCCAGTCGCGCCCGGCAAGCAACCACTCAGGAACACCCTCGGTGTTGACGAGACAATTCTGACCAGGGTCCTTAGGCTTGTCGGTTGCCACGCGGGAGCCAGACCCCAGCCTGTCGAGATGTCGCGCTGTCGTGGGCCGGCACAGCGGCTACACTGTCGGCTTCCCATTGCGTCTATGAGGACCAGCCCATGATCGAACTCATGCGTCAGAGCGTCGTCGAACAGGCACGTTTGATCCGCAACGGCGAAGTCTCGCCGGTGGAAATGGTCGAGGCGGCGATCGCCGCCATCGAGAAATATAATCCCAAGCTCAACGCCGTCGTATTGCCGATGTACGACATCGCACGCCGCGCGGTGAAAGCACTGAAGGGCGACGAGCCCTACCGTGGTGTGCCGCTGTTGTTGAAGGACATGTGCGCCGAATATGCCGGCGCACCGCTGACCGCGGGCTCACGGTTTCTACAGGGCTATATTTCGCCACGGGACAGTGAGCTGGTGGCGCGCTATCGCCGTGCTGGTTTCATCGTGGTCGGCAAGACCAACTCGCCGGAATTCGCGTCCAAGCCCACCACCGAACCCGAACTCTATGGCGCGACGCGTAATCCCTGGGACTTGAGTCGTTCGCCGGGTGGTTCGTCGGGCGGCGCGGGCGCCGCCGTCGCGGCCGGCATGGTCGCGGTGGCCCACGCCAACGACGGCGGCGGCTCGACGCGCCTGCCAGCGGCGGTGTGCGGGCTGGTCGGCCTGAAGGCCACCCGTGGACGTAATCCCCTCGGACCTGATTACGGCGATATCGGCGCCGCCGGTTTGTTGTCCGAACATGTCGTCACCCGCACGGTGCTCGACAACGCTCTGATGCTCGATGTCACCGCCGGTGCCGATGCGGGCGCGCCCTATTGCCCGCCGCCGCCGCTGCGATCCTTTGCCTCTGAGGTCGGCGTTGATCCCGGTCGTCTGCGCATCGCTTTCAGCACCCAGCCGATCACACCGACGCCGGTGCATGCCGATTGTCAGCAGGCGGTGCGCGACATCGCCGCGCTGTGCGAGAGCCTCGGTCACCACGTCGAGGAAGCCAAGCCCGAGGTCGACGCTCAGCATTTCAACGATTTCTTCACCACCATCTGGCTGGCAATGGTGGCGTGGATGATCCGCGACTGGAGCGTGCGTCTCGGCCGCACACCGAGCCCGGCGGACTTTGAGAAACACACTTGGAAGATGTACGAAATCGACGGCGAAGTGCGGCCTTCGGATTTCCTCAAAGCGGTGCATGACATGCAGCGCTTCGCGCGCGAAATCGCACCGTTCTTCTCGACCTATGAGGTGTGGTTGACACCAACCGTCCCCGAGCCGCCGGTGCCGCTCGGTTATTTCGACTTTGAGCGCAAGGCGCCCCACCAAGCCACCGAGCGCATACAGCGCTTCCCGCGGTTTACCGCGATTGCCAATGTCACCGGCCAACCGGCGATGTCCTTGCCGTTGTGCTGGAACGCAGCGGGTTTGCCTATCGGTATTCAGATCATGGGACGTTATGCCGACGAGGCGACCTTGTTCCGTCTCGGCGCACAGCTCGAGGCTGCGCGACCGTGGGCGGCGCGCCGCCCACAACTCGACTGAGCGCCAAACGATGCCGGACGGCGGCGCGCCGCGCCGCTCACCAGGCGTGTAATTGTACGGGCAGCGTGCTGTAACCGTGGATGATGTTGGAACACACGCGGGTCGGTTCGCCCATCACCTCGACTCTGCGGAAACGCTGCATGATCTCTTCCCACGCCACTTGCAATTGCAGCTCGGCGAGACGATAGCCGACGCAGTGATGGGTGCCGAAGCCGAACGACAGGTGGCGGCGCGGATTGGCGCGATCAATTACAAACGCCTCCGGCATGGCGATTTCCTCGTCGTCGCGATTGCCCGAGAGATACCACATGGCGATGCGATCACCGGCTTTGATCTCGGCCTCGCCTAAGCGGAAATCCTGCACGGCGGTGCGCGCCATGTGGGAAATGGGCGTCTGCCAGCGAATGATCTCCGGCACCATGCCGGCGATGAGGGTGTTATCGGCGCGCAGCTTGTCGTATTGCGCCGGATAGCGATGCA
>JANMJF010000397.1:0-7591 GCA_031371245.1 Pseudomonadota bacterium
CATCGGGTCGCCGGCCGCCCAGGCGTCCGAGAGACACAAGTTAATGCCCGGCATATAGGGTTCGAAGCGCTGATTGGAAGGGAAGCGTCTTACCCGTTGAAACTGCGGCAGGTAGCCGAACAGCTCGGGGAATTTGCGCTGGTCGTACGCCCAGATGCTCAGGAAGCATGAACCTTTAACGTCCAGCGTATAGGTGAACCACACCGACTGCAGCCGCGTCTTGTCGGCATACCCGTCCAGATAAGGTCCGCCGGCATCGGGGTGCACCAGGCCCGTACACTGCTGCTCGGCCCACACGAAATCGTATTCGTATTCCATGTCGCCGGCGGCACCGAACACCAGCGACGGGATCGCGTAGAGCGCACGATCGTGCCGGCCCCAGCTCAAGGTCAGATTGGCGATCACTTCGGCGCCGGTCTGCGCGTCGGGATACGGCAGACCACCGATCCAGGGTTGGCCGTCGTCGGTGGTGACGTTGCCGTCGGCGTCGAAGCGCGCCTGACCCTGATTCTTCAACGTGGCGTCGAAGAAATAGGGCGGGTACATCGCGTCCACCTGATGCTCGGCGGTCTGGATGACGAACTTGCGGCCGTCCTGTTTCACTTCCTGGAACAGGATCGGATCGACCAGGTCCTGCACGAGGTCGATGCTGTCGGCATCGATCACGTCACCGACTTTCACGCGGCCCTTGGTAAAGGCCTCGATGTCGAGCAATTCTTCGGGATAGACGCGCGTGGTCTCGGCACTGCGGCAGATCTCCGGCCACAGTGGCGCCAGCACACCGGCGGCGCCAAAGCCACGCGCGGTCTGCGTCATGAAATGGCGACGGGCAAATTCAAAATCGTATTTCGTGATATGCACGGCGCTGACCTGCTGGCGATGAGACGGCTTGCCGCGTCGACAGGCGACGAAACCAGCATAGCAGTACAGCGATACCGGCCGCACACCAGCGGCGCGGCACTCGCAGCCTGTCGTGCCTACGGTCCGCCGGTCGCGACCAGGCCACTGCTCGGCGGCAAATCCAGCATGGCTTCGATGCGGCGCGCGGCCTGTTCGCAACCCGTCAGGCTGCGTGCCACTTTCAGCTTCTGCTTGACCGATTGCTGACGACCCTCAAGATGGCGCAGCACGGCCCGGGTCAGCGCGCCACAGGCTTCAGTCATGTCGGCCTCGGCCGTGATCAACGCCGAGCCGGCCGCCGCGAAGTCCTCGCGCAGGGGATAACGATCGAGCAAGGCATCGGCCACGCGGCTCTCGTAAATGAACACACGCGTGGCGCGCGCCTCGGTGTCTTCATCTCGATGCTGTTCGACGCGCGCACCCACCACCGCAGTCGAAGGCACAGCGACTAGCGCGCAACCGCCCAGCCACAACAGGCCGGCAGCCAGCGCCCAAAAGCCGATTTTCAAATGCCAGGATGATACAGAGCCAGCCATGCGCACTTCCTTCCTACGGAGCGCGGCTGCCGCTCTCCGTTGTCTTGATCCATGATAGCGAGCCCCGGCCCGCGCGCTAGTGTGCATATGCCGCAGTGTGAAACACACCCCATGCGTGGTCGCGACTACGTGACTTGAATCGCTCATGCATTGCATTGCAAAGCTCGCCTTGCTTGAGCGTTAGCGGCGGCTGCAAAGAACCCTTGAGTGCGCAGTTCGTACCACGATTCGCGCCACCGCGAGCTGACTCGGTATAGTGGCGACGATGAGCGCCGACACCGCCACCACGCCACATCCCGATCTGGAACACCAACTGCTCGCGGTGGTAAACGCGGTGGTGGGCGAACTACATCGTGGCCAGCACGGACTGGCCGTCGCTGGACTCGATAGTTCACTGGAACGGGATCTGGCCATCGACAGCTTGGCGCGAGTTGAACTCGGCAGCCGCATCGAACGCCGCTTCGGCCGGCGCCTGGCCGATGAATGCCTGTTTGAAGCCGACACGCCACGCGATCTGCTGCTGGCCCTGGCGACCGCGCAGGGCATGACCACCCTCGATCTCGCGCCACGCAGCGCGGCGCCGCCGAGAGACGATGGCATACCGAGCCCACCGCTGACTGCCAACAACCTGGTCGAGATGCTGGCCTGGCATGTCGAGCGCAACGGCGCGCGCACCCATATCCAGTTCTTCGACGATGGCGGCGACGGCGCAGTGTTGAGCTATCGCACGCTGTGGGATGGCGCGGCGCAGGTCGCCGCCGGCCTGCAGCAGCGTGGCCTGGGCTCAGGTGCGCGGGTGGCCTTGATGCTGCCCAGCGGCACGGATTACTTCTTTGCCTTCTATGGCGTGCTGCTAGCCGGTGGCGTACCGGTGCCCATCTATCCACCGGTGCGTCGCGCGCAACTCGAAGATCACCTACGCCGCCAAAGCCGCATCCTGGCCAACTGCCAGGCCTCGGTATTGATCACGACCACCGAGGCGCTGCTGGTTGCACGCTTGCTCACGGCGGCGCTTGCCAGCCTCGGTGCGGTCGCCACCGTCGAACAATTGAGTGCCCACGGCAAACACTTCGAGCGTGCCACGCCGCGCGCCGATGCCGTCGCGTTATTGCAGTACACCTCGGGTAGCACCGGCGAGCCGAAGGGTGTGGTGCTGTCCCACGCCAATCTGCTCGCCAATATCCGCGCCGACGGTCAAGGCCTCGCCGTGCGCCCCGACGACGTGTTCGTTAGCTGGCTGCCGCTGTACCACGACATGGGTCTGATCGGCGCATGGCTCGGCAGTCTCTACCACGGCGTACAACTGGTGAGCATGTCACCGCTGAGCTTCCTGGCTCGCCCGCAGCGCTGGTTGTGGGCCGTGCATCGCTATCGCGGCAGCTTGTCAGCGGCACCCAATTTTGCCTTCGAACTCTGCGTGTCACGCCTCGCCGCTCGCGATCTGGAAGGCCTGGATCTCAGTAGCTGGCGTGTCGCGCTCAATGGTGCCGAGGCCATCAGTGTCAAGACCATGGAGGCCTTTTGTGCACGCTTCGCGCCCTATGGCTTTCGGCGGGAAACCATGCTGCCGGTCTATGGACTGGCGGAGTGCGCGGTCGGCCTGGCCTTCACGCCGCTCGGTCGCGGTCCGCGCGTCGAGCTTGTCGATCGGGAACTACTGGCGCGCGAGGGCCGCGCTGAAATCGCCGCCGCAGGTCTGTCCGACGAGCGTACGCGCGGCATCGTCGCCTGCGGGCTGCCGCTGCCGCGGCACGAGATCCGTGTAGTCGACGCGGCCCGCCGCGAACTGCCGGACAGGCACGAAGGCCACGTGCAGTTTCGTGGCCCCTCCGCGACTTGCGGTTATTGGGACAATGCCGAGGAGACCGCCCGCTTGCGCGGTGCCGACGGCTGGCTGGAGAGCGGCGATCGCGGCTATCTGGTGGCCGGCGAGCTGTATCTGACCGGACGTGTGAAGGACATCATCATCCGCGCCGGGCGCAACATCGATCCGGCCGAACTGGAAGATGCCATCGGCACGCTGGAGGGCATCCGCCGCGGCCACGTCGCCGTCTTCGGCTCGGCCGACCCCAGCAGTGGTACCGAGCGCGTGGTAGTGCTGGCCGAAACCCGCAAGCGCACGCCGCAATCGCGCGCTGCGCTGGAGGCAGCGATCAAACGCCTGGCAGCCGATCTGATCGCGACACCGCCCGAGGTGGTGGTGCTGGCGCCGCCCAATACCGTACTACGCACGTCCAGCGGCAAGCTACGGCGTGGCGCCTGCCGCACGCTCTATGAGCAGGGTCGCATCGGCGCAACCGCCAGCGCGGTGTGGCTGCAGGTAGCTCGATTGGCACTGGCCGGCGTGCACCCGCAACTCGCGCGCGCGGCGCGCAACAGCCAGGCCTGGCTGTTCTCGATCTACGCCTGGAGCGTGTTCGTGCCGCTCGCCAGCGCGGCTTTGCTGCTCGCGACGCTACCACTGCCGACGCGCTTAGTGTGGCGTGGCGTGCGCCGACTGGCGCGTGGCCTGGCCATGCTGACTGCAACGCCGTTGCACCATGAAGGCATGGGTGAGATACCACTCGTCGGCGCCGCCGGTGTGCTGGTGGTCAATCATCAAAGCTATCTGGACGGCATGCTGCTGCTGGCGGTATTGCCACGGCCACCGCGCTTTCTGGTCAAGGCCGAATTGCGTGAGTCCGCCGTTCTTGGACGGGCGCTGGCACGCCTGGGCGTGCTGTTCGTCGAACGTTTTGATGCCGCCGGCGGCGTCGCCAGTATGCGCGTCGCGGCTCACGCGCTGGCGGCAGGCGAGTTGTTGGTGGTGTTTCCAGAAGGCACCTTCAAGCGCATGCCGGGGCTGCTGCCCTTTCATATGGGCGCTTTCACCATCGCCGCGCAGGCCGGCGTGCCGCTGATCCCGGTCGCGCTGCGCGGCACACGCTCGGTACTGCGCGCCGGGTCATGGTTCGTGCGCCACGGTCACATCGCGGTGTTTGCCGGGTCACCGCTCAGGGCCGCAGCCCAGACCGAGGTCTGGACCCAGGCCCTGGTCTTGCGCGATGGCGCGCGCGCTCACATTCTCGCCCACGGCGGCGAACCGGATCTGGCCCATGAATCGAATGCGGTGAGCGTCGACTGAGGCGCCGTAGCATGCGCCTCAGCGCGATGGCATCGTTGTCGCCGCGCCCGGCCGCACCAATTCAAAACGATCGGTAGTGCGGGTGTAGCTGAAACCCGCCATGCGGCCGACCGGCCGCAGCTGGTCAACATCGATACGAAAATCGTTGAAGTATTCGTCGTCAACGTGAAAACGCACCACTTCACCGATCACCAGCGAACCGCCCATCGGCAAACTACTCATCTCGACTATCTGGCGCAGCTTGCACTCCATCGCGATGTGTGATTCCTTAACGCGCGGCACCGCCACCACATCGCTAGGGATAGGCGTCAGACCCGACACTTCGTATTCGTCTATTTCCGCCGGGAAATCTGCCGAGGTCTCATTCATCGCACGCACGATGTCTTCCGACACCACGTTGACGACAAATTCCCCCAGTCGCTCGGCATTGTTGAGGGTGTCCTTGCGCTTGCCTGCCAGGCTCAGTAGGGGAGCGAAGGCGATCGCCGGCGGGTTGGCACTGACTGCGGTGAAAAAGCTGAACGGCGCGAGGTTGTAGATACCATCAGCGCCCATGGTCGAGACGAACGCAATGGGGCGCGGCACGATGGAGCCGATCAGCAGTTTATAGATATTGTAAGGATCGGTAGTTTTGGGATCGATGACCATGGTGCGCCTCTTGTCTTATCTGAACCTTGCCCGTGCATCACCGCACCCGCGCGATCTCAACGGGCCATCACCTGCGACAACAGCGATGCGATGTTTGCTGATGAACGCCTGACGTCGCGCGCTGGATTGCTGCCCACAGTATAGCCATGACCATCACTCGCACCGCATGGGTGGTCGCAATCAACATCCTCAGTCGCGGTCGATCGATGCCGCCAGCGCCGGCGGATAACGATCGCCCGCGACCTTTTCAGGGGCGAATAGCTGATTGAGGAAATCGACATCGGTGGCACTCAAATGGACGGCGGCGCCTTGCATGTCTTCTTCCAGAAACGCGACATGCTTGGTGCCGGGAATCGGTGCGATACCCGCGCCCTGGGCGATAAGCCAGGCCAAGGACACTTGTGCCGCGCTGTGACCGCGTGCGGCCGCGAAAACTTCGAGTTGGGCGACCAGCGCGCGATTAGTCTTGAAATTGTCCGCCAGGAAGCGTGGCATGTCGGCGCGCAAATCGGTCTTGGGCCAGTGGTCGCAATCATTGATACGGCCGGTCAGCATCGCCCGCCCGAGCGGACTGAAGGGTACGAAGCCAATGCCGAGTTCGCGACAGGCGGGCAGCACATGGCCTTCCGGATCGCGCGTCCACAGCGAATATTCCGATTGCACCGCCGCGATCGGATGTACGGCGTGGGCGCGTCGCAGGGTCTTGGACGAAATCTCCGACAGTCCCAGATGGCGCACCTTGCCCGCTGTCACCAGTTCGGCCATGGCACCGACGGTGTCCTCGATCGGCACATTGGGATCGAGACGATGCAGATAGTAGAGGTCGATATAGTCGGTGTTGAGACGTTGCAGGCTCTCTTCGCAGCGCGCTGCCACACGCTCCGGATGACCATCCACACCACGGCTGCCATCGGCGAACTTGACGATGCCGAACTTAGTGGCCAGTTTGAATTCATGGCGGCGGTCGCCCAGCACGCGGCCCAGTAGTTTTTCGTTGTGGCCGAAACCGTAGGCGTTGGCGGTGTCGAAAAAAGTCACCCCCAGATCGAGGGCGCGATGCAAGGTGCGCTGCGACTCCGCCGGGTCGGCCTCGCCATAGGACTGCGACATGCTCATGCAGCCGAGGCCGATGACGGAGACTTCGAGTTGACCGAGTTTAGTGGTTTTCATGCTGTTCCTTATCCTCTAGCCAGCGGCCGGATGCCACTGCGCAAAACGCGCCGAACTATAACACTGTGGATCTGCGCCAGCGGCGCCGTGCCTCGTATCGCGACCCCGACCTCGCTATATTCCCAGCCACTGCGGGCGCAGGGCTCGACCACCACGATACGAATAATCAGGGGCGCACTATGGATCTCGGACTCAAGGGCAAACGTGCCATCGTCACCGGTGCAACACGCGGTATCGGCCGCGCCATCGCTGAACAATTGGTCAAGGAAGGCTGTGCCGTCGCCATCTGCGCGCGCCAGGCCGAGGAAGTCGCCATCGCAGTCGGTGAGTTAATGAAACTTGGCGGTGCTGGCGCCCAAGTCTGCGGCGGCGTCGCCGACGTCGCGAGTCGCGCGGCAGTGGATGCCTGGGTCGCGGCCAGCGCCCAGCAACTCGGCGGTATCGATATCGTGGTCGCCAATGTCAGCGCCTTGGCGGGTGGTCCCGGTGAAGACAGTTGGCGCGCGGGAATGGAAATCGACGTGCTTGGCACGGTGCGCACCGTCGAAGCGGCGATGCCCTATTTAGAGAAATCGAGTGCCGCATCGATAGTCGCCGTGTCTTCGACCGCCGCGCTCGAAGCCTTCGGCGGACCGCGCGCCTACAACGCGGTCAAGGCGGCAGTGATCAACTACCTGTCCAATCTCGCCACCCAGCTCGCGCCGAAGAACATTCGGGCCAATACGGTCTCACCGGGCACTATCTACTTCGACGACGGCGTGTGGGGTACGCGCAAACGCGACATGCCGGCTATTTATGAAGCCGCCCTGGCGCACAACCCGATGGGACGCATGGGCACACCGGCCGAAGTGGCCAACGCGGTGGTCTTCGTGGCGAGCCCGGCGGCGAGTTTCATGACCGGCGCCAACCTGGTGGTGGATGGTGGCTTTACGCGACGGGTGCAGTATTGAAGGGGCGGGCGATATCGGGAATGTCCGAGTGAAGTCGGACCCGCAGGGCGCCGGGGCTTAGGGTTCAGTGATCGGTTTCGGAACAGTGGCGAATTCCTTCGCACATCCGCAGGCTACAATAAAGGCATTGTTCTTGCCTCCGATTGAAGCTGGCACTTATCCTACCCCTACCTCCCGAGGACTTCCCATGCCTGATCTCTTCAGTCCCTATACGCTCAAGGGTGTGACCTTGCGCAACCGTATCGCCATGTCGCCCATGACCA
>JANMJF010000413.1:0-2852 GCA_031371245.1 Pseudomonadota bacterium
GTCGCTTTTAATCGTGATTGCGATGGCGCTGCTGGTCAGCGCCGCCGGCATGTCGATGGCCTTGGGCGCCTTCATCGGCGGTGTGCTGCTGGCCGAATCTGAATATCGCCACGAATTGGAAATCGATCTCGAACCCTTCAAGGGCCTCTTGATGGGCTTGTTCTTCATGGCCGTCGGCATGTCCATCGACGTAGGTAGGTTCCTCGCCGCACCGCTCACCATCGTCGGCTGCACACTGGCAGTGATGGTGCTCAAGTTCGCCGTACTGCTCGGTCTCGCGCGGCTGGTGGGCCTGCGCCACCATCAGCCCTGGCAGCTGGCGGCCTTGCTTTGCCAGGGCGGCGAATTCGGCTTCGTAGTGTTCTCGGCTGCGGCCGGCGCCGGTGTGATGGGACCAGCCATGGCCGATCGCCTGACCACGATCATCGTCTTGTCGATGGTGCTGACGCCGCTGGTACTGGGTGTGACCGAGGCTCTGACGGCGCGTCTCTACGCGCGCCAGCCGGCGCGCGAAGCCGATCCTATCGACGACCCCAGCCTGCCGGTAGTGATCGCCGGCTTCGGCCGTTTCGGTCAAATCGTCGCGCGCCTGCTCAATGCCAATGGCATCGGTACCACGCTCATCGAGCGCGACCCCGACCAGATCGAACTCTTGCGCCGCTTTGGCCATGTCGTGCATTACGGCGACGCGACCCGCCTCGATCTGCTGCGCGCGGCCGGCGCCGAGACTGCTCGCTTGCTTATCGTCGCGCTCGACGATCCGCAAGCGACCCTGCAGGTGGTGGATCTCGCCCGTGAGCATTTTCCCGCCCTGCCGCTGGTGGTGCGCGTACGCAACCGCCCGCAGGCCTACGAAATGCTCGATCGCGGCGTCTCCCATTTTGAACGTGAGACCTTTGCCGGTGCGCTCAATGTCGGCGTGAAGGCCCTGACTGTGCTGGGCTTTGACGAGACGCGCGCGCGCCATGCCGGCGAATTGTTCGTTGCCCACGACGAATCGACCCTGCGCGACCTGCATGGGATACGCGGTGATCAGAAACAGTTGTTGTCGCTGGTGGCGGCGGCGCGCGGCGATCTCGAACGTCTGATGCAAGCCGAGGAGGCCGGCACGGCTGCGCCGGCGACCGCTGGGCGACACGGCACGACGTCGCAATGACCGCGCCCAATGCCATGCTCGCTACCGTGCCACAGCGCTGGTTGGTTTGTGCCTTGTTCGCCATGGCGGTCGCCATCGGTTTGCGCGGCATGGCCTCATTGCCGCCCGACGAACACGAGATTCTGGTGCTGCGCACCGCCCACGAGATGCACGCACGCGGCGACTGGATCGTGCCCTATTTCAACGATCAGCCGCGGCTTAAAAAACCACCACTGAGCTACTGGCTGACTGGACTCGCAGCCTTTGCCAGCGGCGCCGAGGGCCAGGTAGTGGCCTGGCATGGTCGTCTGCCATCGCTGCTCGCCGGACTCACGATGGCGGCCATGCTGCTGTGGGCCGGGCAACGTTTCTACGGTGAGCGCGCGGCGCTATACGCGAGTGGATTGTTCATCAGTTCGGTCGGCTTTTTTACCTATAGCCACGACGGGCGGCCCGATTTTCTCTATGCAGCGCTATGCACGGCCGGCTGGCTGGCTGGCGCGGTGGGCGTGCTCGAATCGCCTGACAAACGTGCGCGACCAATGTGGTTGATGTGGTTAGCGTTCGCCCTGGCAACCTTGACCAAGGGCCCGCACATTCCCGCCATGCTGGTGGCGGCGATGGCACTGTATTGCCTGACGCGCCAGCCGCGCGGCAGCCTCTCGCCGCGTGTCTTGCGCCCCGTGACGGGCATCGCGCTGGTGGCCTTGGTGACGGTGCCGTGGTGGTTGGCCTTGCATGGTCGGGTCGATGCAACAGCGGTAGGCAGCTCGCAACTCGCCGGCCGTTTGCTGGTGCCGCGTCTCGATCATTTTTTCAACGGCTATTATTTGTATCGGCCACTGCAATTGTTGCTGCCGTGGCTACCGCTGGCCTTGGTTGCGTGGTACGTCGCTGCGCGGGAGCACGGCCACGCGCGACCTTTCACGATCTTCCTGGCGTTTTGCACCGGCGGTGTGGCGCTGGGTCTGAGTTTCGGCGGTCAGCAGCGCTACTTCTATATGTTGCCGGTGCTGCCCGCCCTTTGCCTGCTCGCCGGCCATGGCTTAGCCCAGCTAGAAGCCCGGCGTCCCCAGCTGGCCGGTGGTTTGTGGCTGACTCAAACCTTGTTGATTGCGGGCGCCACGGCGTGGCTGTTCTTGAACCAGCACGACGCCGGCTGGCTGGCCGTGGTTATTGTCGTTGCGCTGATCGGCGGTGCGTTGGCGGTGCGTGGGCTAGCTTCTATCTGCCTCGGTGCGCTGGTGACGGCCATGCTGCTGACCACGGCGAGCTTTAGCCGCTACGCCGATGGCGACGTGTTGTGGAGTAGCGCGCGCTTTGACCGTCATGCCCTGGCGCGTAGCGTCGCGGCACAAGTCGATGCGACGCAGCCCTTGTTCAGTTTTGGCCTGACGCCGGTGCTCTACATCCAGGTCACCGGTCGTGCCATTCCTGAAATGCGCTCAGCGACGGCGCTGGAACGGGCCATGCGCGAACGCCATCTGCCTCAGGCCTATGTGCTCGCGCCGGTCAAACGCAGCAACGAATTGCTGCCGCGCCTGGGCGTAAAGGCGCTTGCGCTCATGCCCAGCAAAGCCAACGATCGCGCCGGTCTTTACCTCATCACCCTCGACAACACCAAGCCGTAAAACCATGCTCGACCATCTGCTCAAAAACAACGCCGTGTGGGCCAGCAACCGTGTGCTCGCCGACCCGGAATTTTTCGTCCGCCTGG
>JANMJF010000415.1:0-8560 GCA_031371245.1 Pseudomonadota bacterium
CGTGACACATGACCGGTCGTCCGGATGAACCAGTGCCTCCACGGCCGCGAGCGTGGGCGTAAAAGAATCGGCGTCGAGGCCGTAGACCGCGTAGAGCTCAGCCGACCACCAATAGCCCATGGTCACGAGATCGAACTCATAGACGCCCATCGCGCCGCAGGTGAGCGCAAGCTCGAGACGTTCCCGCTCAAGCCGAATGGCTTCCTTGATCTGGCGGCGCTCCACGAGCAAGGCGAAGCGCTCAACGGCGTTTTCCACCGCGCGGTTCAGGCTCTCGGGTGTCGTCCAATTCTGGCCGACATAGTCCTGCGCCCCAGCTCGCAGCATCCGCGCGCTATTGGCGCTGTCCAGCCCACTCACCACCACCGGGCATAGTGGAGAATCGCCGCCGTCGCACAGTCCAGACAGCACTTCCTCCGCTGTCATATCCGCCAGGTCATAGTCGAGCAACACACACACAAATTGGTGGTCGTGGGCCGCAAGCACTTTCGCAATCGCTGTGGCGCCCGTCGCGACTTCGGTAAATTTATAGCGGCGGGCAGAACCGCGCACCAGCATCTGCCGCAGCTCCGCGCGCTCGTGCGGACTGTCGTCGACAAGCAGGATATGCCAGGGATCAGCCTTCACGTGGCGAGTGTCAGGTGCGGATAGACAAACCGGCGCTTGGTGGCAGGCTCGCTGCAAGCGGGAATCGGACAGACCATACAAAGCATAAATGTCGCCGGATTAAATTGCTCGCATCGGAGCGGAAAGCATAGCCAAAGTACGCTCGGCCCACGGCCCAGGTTACAGTCTGCAATCGCTGCCCCGCAGTCGGTGCGCTAGCCCACGCAGGGCGCGAGCGCGTGTCGCTGACTCTCTCGGCACAGCCAATATAGGCTGGCACAAAGGCCAGCGAAGGAGAAGCGATTAAGTCTATGCAGGAATCTCGCAAGGCGGCGCCATCGACCCACGTAAAGATCTTGCAGATGAGTAATGCACACCGGCCAACGCGAGGCCGTCACGTGCGCCACGCAACGTGGCGTGGCGCACGTGGATCGTTCAGCCGTGGGCGCTGAGATCCTAAGGGGTGGTGCCGTAATAAGCATGGATGTCCTTGGCCCAACCCTGGTTCGCCATGTTCGGCCAGTCGTCCTTATCGAAACCTGGCGCATCTTTGAGTCGGTCCTTTTCGACGTTCAGCACGAAGCGTTTGTTGGCGGTGTCGAGCACCAGCGCATTCCACGGCACAGCGAAGAGCTTTTCTCCCATGCCCAGAAAGCCACCGTAGGAAAGCACTGCGTAACCGACATTGCCAGCGCGCATATCAAGCATGATTTCCTTGATCTCGCCCAGGCTCTCATCTTTGCGATTGACGACATCGTTACCGATCAGGGTGTCGGCACCCATCAGCGATGGCCCAGGCCCCTGCTTGCCGTCCGCGTGGGCGCCGTTGACGCTCTTCATTTTATACATGCCGAACGGATCGCGTTGTTCGTAGTTCATGGTCAAATCCTCGTGAGTGGTTGTTATGGGCGCGGCGCTTCGCTGCTGAACTGCTCACGGTCAGTGGGCGAGCGCCTAGGCCGTTGCAGTTCATGGCGTCGAAGTTCACGCGCCGCTGGGGTGACGTCCAGATGGCTGAAGCGTCGAGTCGTTGTCGACACGCATGCACAATGGACGCCTCGCCCAGCATGGTCGGTGCGGCGCATCGCTTAGGACCTTGGTTGTAGCGTTAGTGCTAGTGAATGCGCGCGCGACTGCGGTCGGGATGGGCCTGTGTATGCAGGGAAACAGACGGGCAGGCACGAGCGCATTATCGTCCCCCGATGTTTGACGTTGCGACGATTGATGCTTTCCTCACGCCAAGCAGCACATTCACACTAAGTCCGACAGGCTGCTAACCATGTCATTCGCCCTGTGGTTGTTGTTCAGCGGCCTGCTCATGACCTCCATGGCCTTGTCTGGCACCACTCTCACCCGTGCGCCAGTGACAGCGGCCATACTCTATCTCGTCGCTGGTTACGCACTCGGCCCGGCGGCCGGGAATATTCTCACGCCCGATCCCTTGCGCTACTCGGTGCTGCTTGAGCGCATCGCAGAAATTGCCATGCTGATTTCCCTGTTCGCCGTCGGTCTCAAACTCGGCCTGCCGTTGCGCGATCACGGCTGGCGTCTGCCGGCGCGGCTCGCGGTGATTTCAATGATGGCAACGGTCGCCCTCCTCACCCTGCTCGGCGTACGGCTGCTCGATCTATCGCTCGGTGCTGCGGTATTACTCGCTGCGATCCTCGCGCCGACCGATCCGGTGCTCGCCTCCGATGTTCAGGTCGCGGCGGTCGAAGACCGTGACCGATTACGCTTCAGCCTCACCGGCGAAGGCGGCTTGAACGATGGCATCGCGTTTCCCTTCGTCATGCTCGGGCTGGGACTGCTCGACCTGCACTCGCTCGGCGCTCACGGCTGGCGTTGGCTGGTATTCGACGTGTTGTGGGGGGCGGTCGGTGGACTGGCGATTGGTGGCTTGCTCGGCTGGGCCGTCGGCACGCTGGTGGTGTACCTGCGCAGTCGGCACGAGGAATCGGTGGGTCGCGACGAATTTCTCGCGCTGGGTCTGATTGCGCTGAGCTATGCGATTGCCGTGCTGTGTGGGGCCGGCGGCTTTCTGGCGGTGTTTGGCGCCGGCCTGGCCCTGCAGCGCGTGAAGATCGATCCGGTCAGTCGCCGCGCGGTGCGCACACCGGAGACCGGATTGCAGAGCGCCGCAGCCCACGCGGCGCTCGCCACCGATGGTCAGCTCGCGAGCGCTTATATGATGCAGGAAGTGCAGGGCTTCAACGATCAGCTGGAGCGCATTGCCGAAGTGGTGGTGGTGTTGCTAGTGGGTGCGATGCTCGCTTATGCGCATCTGCCGCCCGCTGCCGGCTGGTTCATCGCCTTGCTGTTTCTCGTGGTACGTCCGCTAGCGGTGGTGATCGGGCTGTTCGGTAGCCGCGTATCTCGGGATCAGCGGCTCTTGCTGTCGTGGTTTGGCATTCGCGGGATCGGCTCGGTCTACTATCTGATGTATGCCATCGATCAGGGCTTGCCGCGAGCGCTCGCCGAGCAGGTCATGGGACTCACTTTGTCCGTGGTGGCGGTGTCCATCGTTGTGCATGGAATTTCGGTCACGCCGCTCATGGATCTCTACGGGCGCAGAAAAGCGCGCCGCTTGAAACACCGGCAGACATTAAGCTGAAACGCGCGCGGGACACGACTACGTACGGATCGGCGCCGGCTATGCGTGACTGCGCACCGACTGCGCAGATAGCCCAAGCCATCATGCCGCCGTCCAATCCGCGCGATCGCGAATCGTCGACGTGCACGGCAAAGCATGGTGATTCGAGGTCAGGGCGCAGAAGGGCAAGCCTCAACACTCACGCAGGAAACTATCATGCAGATATCAATACTGGCCGGCGCTTTGACGCTGGCCCTCGCCAGCCCGCTGGTCGTTGCTGATTCGAGTTCGTCACAAACCAGTACCTATTCGACCACCACCAAATCGGTGCCGGCAGATCCGGTCTATAGCTCGACGCGCACCGAGCAACAGCTCGATGAGCACGGCAATCTGATCAAGAAATCCCAAACCTACAACAGCAATGACCCGGCCACCGGCGGCTCCAACTCAAGCTCGTCGACCACCACCTCCAGTGCTGACGGCTCGCAAAGCAGCTCCGAGCAGGAACGCACCACTCATGGCGCCTATGGCGGCAGCTCGGTGACTGAAAAACGCTCGACCACCACCACTACTCGCTAGCCGAGGTGTGCCACGGCCGCGCGCAAAGCGCGGGCGCGGCCTCGATCCAAACGTTAGATTGTCGCCCGCCCAGCCGAGTGCGGTTATGGCCTTACAGCTTCACTGAGATCGAGATGGCGCCAAACAATTCCTGCTTGCCCTGGCCTTTGAATTCGTCGGTGCGGGTGACGACAGTGAAAGCGCCCTGCACGCGTCCCATCTGCAGCACCAGACCGGCCTGACCTTCGGCAACCAAGGGTTTGCGATTGACGCTTGGGCCACCGCTGCGAAAGGCATTGCCGTCCAACACAATGTTGTAAGCGACCGCGCGGCCGCTCGCTCCAACAAAAAGATACCAGGAGAAATGATCACGCGGGGCGAAGAAGCCGGCGCCCGCCAGGGCTGGACGCACTCGCGGTGGACCATAGTCGTTGGCCAGATCCTCACCGACGCGCAAGGTCAGGCCAGCCGCACCCTGGGTCAGCACGTTGCCAACCGAGATCGCGGCATCCGGGATGATGTCTACACCCAGACCATTGCGTCGCCATTCGGCTAGCGCCCGCCATTTCCGTTCGTAGGTAACGACAAAACCAAATTCGTCGCGCACCTGGTTATCCCAGCCGTTCGCCTCGGCCGATCCGATCAAATCATGCACATGGTTCTGCACCCACTCTGCACCCGAATTCGGGCCGACCAGGCCGACGTCGACGGCTAGCGTGTCGAGCGTCTTGCCAGAATCGACCGCCGTTAAAAACGTCGCATGCAGCCAGCCGGCATAGGGATGCTGACGCGGCAATGGCGCGCTTGATTGTGTGTTCAGGGGCGTAAAGATACTTTGGCCGATGCCTATGCCGGCGTAGATGATGTCCTGTTGGTCTGCACGCAGCAGTGCTCTGGCCAGCCAGCGGGCCGGCAGTGGCGCGGCATTGGGCGCAGACAGATAGGCGATGTCGATGCCATTGGTGTAATTGCGATCGGTGCCAGCAAAAACGTCGTTTTCGTAAATGAAGGAAAACGTGCCGCGATCTGAGGACGGCGTATCGGCCGCCAGCAGCGGTGCGGTATGGCTCGCCACCAGCAGCAAACCAGTATTGAGGGCAAGGCGGAGTTTCATGAGTAATGTCCAGTTGATTGTCTGCGCAGCGGATCGGCCGCAACGGCCATACCGTAGCACGTGCAGCCGCGCGCCGCCGCCCATGACGCGTTAACGACTGCGCAGCCTAGAATCGACGATCACTATCGTCGGTGCGATACCAGACATAGGGTGGGCAACCGCTATCCGCACCGATGTTGGCCGTCGCACAGACGCTGGGCGCCGACTGACGGAATCTCGCAACGCTATTCACCGATGTGCGACGTGCCTTGCACGGTAGCGTCGCGCGTCCGTCGTGCCCTGCTCCTGGCCGTGACATTGATGGCCGCAACGAGGTTCAGCTCATGCAGCAATATCGCATCGCAACCGTGGTCGGCAGTCTACGCAAGGCGTCCCTAAACGGCCGTCTGGCTGACGCAGTCGAGCGACTGGCGCCGGCACATTTTAGTTTCGAACGACTTCGTGTTGACGATCTGCCGCTCTACAACCAGGACGACGATGCCACCCCGGCCGCAAGCGTCGTGCGCATGAAAAGTGCGGTGCGCGCCGCGCAAGGTCTGCTGTTCGTGACGCCCGAATACAATCGCTCCATTCCCGGCGTGCTCAAGAACGCGCTCGACCATGGCTCACGTCCCTATGCCGACAGCGCGTGGGCGGGCTTGCCGGCCGCCATCCTCGGCACGTCACCAAGCGCCATCGGCACGGCGCTCGCCCAACAACATTTGCGCACCATCCTGGCTTGTCTCGACGTGCCGGTGCTGTGCCTGCCCGAGGCCTATATCCAGGCGCAGCAAGCGCTGTTCGACGACGACGGCAATATCGGTGCTGGCAGCCGGCCGTTCTTCATTACCTGGATGAGCCATTACGTGGCCTGGATCGAAGCGCACGCACGCTGAAGTCGCATCTTGTGCAGTAACGGTATGCGCCTGGATTTCATGACAGCAAGTTTGGGCGCGTGGCCCATGATGCTGCGAGTAGCGCCGGAGATCCTCGTTTGACCCTGCCGACCAAAACTAGCACGCCTCCCGCCAAGCGCAACGCGGCGCTCGACGCCGGGACGGCGCCAGCCGCCTACTGGAGCCTGCCGCTCGCTACCCTGCTCGCCATGCTCGGCTCGGCTACTACCGGTATCAGTGTGGATGACGCGAGACAGCGTCTCGCACGCGATGGCGCCAATGTCCTCGCAGAACAACAACGTCTGGGTGTTCTCAGGCTCTTGTTTCAGCAATTCAAGAGTCCGCTGGTCGTCATCCTGATCTTTGCCGCAGCGGTCTCCGCGCTGGTGTCGCAATGGATGGACGCAGCCGTGGTACTCACCGTGGTACTCGGCAGCACCTTGCTCGGTTTCGCGCAGGAATATGCGGCCGGCAACGCCATCGAAAAATTGCGCGCCCAGATCACAGTCAAGAGCAAGGTCTTGCGTGATGGCCAGCCCCTGGCCCTGCCTTCGCGTGAGGTGGTGGCGGGCGATATCGTGCTGCTCGAAGCCGGCAGTCTCATCCCGGCCGACGGCGTGGTCTGCGCGGCCAAAGACTTCTTCGTCAATCAGGCGGTTTTGACTGGCGAATCCTTCCCAGTGGAGAAGAGCGCGGCGGTGACGGCCGTCGATGCGGGCCTCGCCGAGCGCGTGAACTGCGTGTTCATGGGCACCAATGTGCGCAGTGGCACCGCACAGGTGTTGATCGTCTTGACCGGCCGCCGCACCGTGTTCGGCCAAGTGGCCGACAAACTGCGGCTGCGTCCGCCCCAGACCGAGTTCGAGCGCGGCATTCAGCGCTTCGGTTACCTGCTGACGCGGGTGATGGTGGTGATGGTCGCGGTGGTATTTGCGATCAACGTGTTCTTCGACAAGCCGCCCATCGATTCGCTGCTGTTCGCATTGGCGCTAGCCGTCGGCCTCACCCCGGAACTGCTACCCGCCATCATCAGCATCACACTCGCCCATGGCGCCAAACGCATGGCGGCGCGCGGGGTGCTGGTCCGTCGCTTGAACGCCATCGAGAATTTCGGCTCGATGGATGTGTTGTGCACCGACAAGACCGGCACCTTGACCGAAGGCGTCGTGCGGCTCGACCGTGCCCTCGATGTCGAGGGCACGGACAGCGCACCGGTGTTAGCGCTGGCCATGCACAACGCGTCCTTTCAGACCGGCTTGAACAATGGCTTGGATGACGCCGTGATAGCGCGCGCGCACAGCGATCACATCGAACTGGCGGGGGCTAGCAAGATCGACGAAATCCCCTACGATTTCGCACGCAAATGCCTGAGCGTCGTCAGCGCTGATAAAAGCGGCGTGCGCACCCTGATCACCAAGGGCGCGTTGGTCAACGTACTCAATTTTTGTACGCAGGTCGCGGGCCAGCACGGCGCTGAGGCATTAGACGCGACCCGCCGCGCCACCATCGAGAGCCGTTATCGCGCCTGGAGCGAACAAGGCTTTCGCGTGCTTGGCATCGCCGCCAAGAGCGTCGAGCCGCGTGCCGGGTCCTATACCAGGGACGACGAGCAGGCCTTGGTCTTTCAAGGCTTTCTGCTGTTCTTCGATGCGCCCAAGGTCGATGTCACGCAGACCATTACTAACCTCGCAGAGCGTGGCGTCGCGCTAAAAATTATCACCGGCGACAACGAACATGTGGCTCGCCATATCGCCGAGGCGGTGAAATTGCCGCTGCTCAACATGATGACCGGGCGCCAATTGAACGCACTATCCGATGAGGCCTTATGGCACGCCGCTGAGCGCACCACGGTATTTGCGGAAGTCGACCCGAACCAGAAGGAAAGGGTGATACTCGCGCTCAAGAAGACTGGGCATGTGGTGGGCTATATGGGCGATGGCATCAACGATGCGCCGGCCATGCACGCCGCCGACATTGGGATCTCGGTCGATACTGCGGTAGACGTCGCCAAGGACGCGGCGGATTTTGTCCTGCTGAGAAAAGATCTCGATATCCTGCGCGCTGGTATCGACGAAGGCCGCGCCACTTTCGCCAACACCCTGAAGTACATATTGACTACCATCAGTGCCAATTTCGGCAACATGTTCAGCATGGCGGTGATCTCGGTATTTTTGCCCTTCCTGCCGCTATTGGCTTCGCAGATCCTGCTTAATAATTTCCTCTCGGATATTCCGGCCACCGCCATCGCCAGCGACAATGTCGATCCGGAATGGGTGACCACCCCGCGACGTTGGGACACGGTGTTCGTGCGCAATTACATGGTGGTGTTCGGGCTGGTAAGTTCGCTGTTCGATTTCCTGGCCTTCGCGGCCCTGCTCTTCGTTTTCAACGCCTCGCCCGCAGAATTCCGCACCGGCTGGTTCGTCGAGTCGTTGTTGACGGAACTGGTCATCGCGCTGGTCGTACGCACGCGCCGACTGTGTCTGCGCAGCCGCCCCGGCAAATGGCTCATGATCAGCACGGTGGTAGTGGTGGGCGTCACCCTGGCCTTGCCCTATCTACCCTTCAATTCATTGTTCGGCTTCGTGCCCTTGCCGCCCGCACTGCTGCTGACCATGATCGCGTTGACTGGGCTCTATGTCGTCGCAGCGGAGTTTGCCAAGGCCTTCTTCTACGCACGCCTGGTGGCACCGGGCCATTGATTAAATGGTTCGTGGAATGACAGCAGGGCGTGGATATTCGCGAGCCCGCAATAGTTTTTCCCGGTTGCCAGCCGACGACCGAGCGGCCCCCGTGCCGCCGGTAGGCCGGTTGTTC
>JANMJF010000416.1:0-2522 GCA_031371245.1 Pseudomonadota bacterium
GGTGGCGCCGAGTATACGACCGAGAAACTAGGGAATCGCAGTCGGGATGGGTCGTTGAAAAAAATCTCCTTGAGACTATCAAAGAGCTTGCTTTCATCACCGGTCGGCGCTGTCAGCCGTTCGAGAGAGTCGACAACCAGAACGATCTTCTGGCAATGGGTCCTATCGCGTATGAGCTTGGCGACATCCTCCGCATACACAACGGCCGCGTCGTAGAACGCGGTGGACGAACTGGCGAAGTCAACTAAAGCCTTGCGGAAATCGGGATTCTCCTGGAGTGTCGCTTCAACTTCGACCTCTGCACCACCAAGCGTGGTCTTGATGGACGGCTTCAACTCGACGTCCGATCTCAACAGGCGCTTCGTTCGTTGCCAGATATTGTCGGTCAGGAAGCCCGCGCCAAATTCCTTACGTGTGGCATCTGCAAGTCCAGCCAGTGCCGTCATGAGTAACTCGGCCAGACTGAGTTGCGGATCATTGAGATTGA
Source organism: Pseudomonadota bacterium (assembly GCA_031371245.1). GTDB lineage: Bacteria > Pseudomonadota > Gammaproteobacteria > JADJYF01. The sequence goes on from JANMJF010000416.1 coordinate 488, forward strand.
GATAGGTGGTGGCATCGCAGTAATAAGCGGCAATACCGTCCTTCCTCAATTCCGTGATGAGGCGGTTTAACTCAGTGGTCTTGCCCGATCCGCGCAACCCGCTGAACAGGTAGCTTTCGTTTGACGCTGGCGCCCAACGAACATACTGCAGTAAGTTGGCAACTGCGTCGTACTCAGCCGCAGCTGCCCGATTCACGTATAGATCGCCGTTGTTGATTCCACCCACTGCGCTTTCCGGCAGAGCATTGAATAGCTTCGGCAGTAATTCAGCAGGCAGCGACATATTTTCCTCGTGGTCGTTAGTCAGTCAGAGGGTCACGACATGGCCGGTTCCCTCGCAAAGTAGAATACGCGATTGCTTTTGGCCATAGGCACTCTCCCCTTGAATTTCGCAGGAAAAGCCGCGAGCGGCAGAGACCGATTATAGGACAACCTCCTGAGCATCGAGGTACTGCGCGTGCTCGCATTCAGAACGACACACAATTCACACTGTCCACGCGCATTACCGACAACTGTTTGAAGCGCGTCTTATAGGCGGTGCGGATCGCTTCGATGTCGGCATCCTTGGCGATGGCGGGTGAATACCAGATCAACAGCACGCGCGACGGCTCATGGCTGATCACGCCATCGGGTCGTCGCCATTGGCCACGGCCCGCGAGTTCGGTCAGGCCCTCGGGAAAGCGCGGCGTGACTTCGTCGTCGACAAATTGCTGCCAGTCCTTGTCAGCGAGCGGCTGACCCTCGGCCAGCGCTGTGCCGAACAGCAATTCAACCCGTGCCATGAGGCGTGCCGGCCGACTGCACTCGCCGGCCTGCACGGCCTTGGAATATTCGAAGATAGCCAGCGTCAGCAAGCAGATCAGAGCCGTAGGTCGCAGCGTGGTCATGCTGGCCGTGCGTCTTGCTGCAAGGCCAGTAGCGCGATGATCACCGCCAACACACCATAGGCCGCCGCGAACTGCCATACCAGTATTTGCGCGACACCGCTCACGGCCCACGGCCAATACATGCCACCGCCCGGCTCAACGGAATGGATGATGCCGAACAAGGTCAGCACGCTGGCAACCAGCAGCGTCATGACGGCGGCGCCATGGCGTTTGTCGATCAAGGCGGCAAGAAAACCGCCCCACAACATAGAAGTGATAATGAAGCCGTTGCCGAGGGTGACGATCAGGCCGAGTTCCGGTAGACCGTGCTCGCCGGCTTGCATCAGTTCCTTGAAACGCTCGGGCGCGACATAGCTCGGGTCACCGAGCTTGATCGCCAACAAACGCGCGATGGCGGGAAAAAAACTGAAGGCCACCGCCGTCGCATGGCGTGCCGGACTGGCCTCGAAGGCCTGGCTCGTCATCTCAATGGAAACGAACACCAAGATCGGCGCAAGCACCGCCAGCGGCAACAATTCGACCAGGGTCGACAGATAACCGAGCATGCCGCCGAGGCCGATGAATACACCCGTCAACAAGGTATAACCGGCACGCGCGCCCATTTTTTTGTAGGCCGGATGACCGATGTAAGGTGTGGTCTGGGCCACACCGCCGCACAGGCCGGCGACCAGGGTCGAGAGCGCTTCCACCAAAAGAATGTCGCGGGTCTCGAAGTCGTCACCCGCTGCGCGCGCGCTTTCGGCGTTGTTGATCCCGCCGATCACCATCAACAGGCCAAAGGGGAGATAGAGCGGCAGATAGGGCACGGTCGACGCCAAGCCATCGATGAAACCAAGACTCGGCCACGGCAAAGCGAAGCGCCAGCTAAGTGCGCTCGGCGCGTGATAGCCCGGCCCGATCAGCCCCAGTGGCCCGAGGGTGTAATAGAGCACAGTGCCGAGCAGGAAAGCCGCCAACACACCTGGCACCTTGCCTGGCAATGGCCCGCGCGCCACCACCGCGTAGAGGATCACGCCGAGCGTGGCCATGCCGACGATCGGCGCGCTCAGCACTTCGAGCATGGGCAGGAAGCCAATCAACATCAGGGCGATGGCAGCGATTGCGCCGAGCAGACCGGCGCGTGGAATCAGGCGGCCGATGGTCGCGCC
>JANMJF010000421.1:0-13929 GCA_031371245.1 Pseudomonadota bacterium
GAAGAACCTGAGGGCAGATATATCGATGCCACCGATAAGCGGCCGAAGTCGGCCTGCACGTAGCGACCTTCGTTGTCGAATTCGTCCCAGCCGAAGCCGGTGGTGACGCGGTCCGGTTTGTGACGCGAGAACAGCGCCACACCACTGTAGCCTTTTTTCTCAGCGTCGCAGAAATACGTGTTCCAGTTGGCTGGCGAATGAATCTCCTCGCGCAGATCAGCGAGCTGCGCCTTGGTCTCCTGCAGACACACCACGTCGGCGCTCTGACGATCGAGCCAGTCGTGGAACCCTTTGGTATGGGCCGAACGAATACCGTTCAGGTTGGCGGTGATGACACGCATGGCGGGCTCGCTTTCGAATGAATCAGGGTGCGCGGCGGCTGTCAGGCCCGCCAGGCGCGGGTATCATAGCGAGAGCTTGTCACCACGCACATCGGGCAGCCATCCCATGCATGCATATCAACGCGAGTTCATCGAGTTTGCACGCCGCAGCGGCGCGCTGCGTTTCGGCGAATTCACACTGAAATCGGGACGCTTGAGCCCTTATTTTTTTAATACCGGCACCTTCGACCGTGGTTCGGCCCTGTCCGAGCTTGGCCGCCATTACGCCGATGCCATCGTCACGGCGGGCTTCGAGTTCGATCTCTTATTCGGACCTGCCTATAAGGGCATTCCGCTCGGCACCGCTATCGCCATCGCACTGTTCCGCGACCATGGCCGTGACGTGCCCTTGTCTTTCAACCGCAAGGAAGCCAAGGCCCACGGCGAAGGCGGCAACATCCTCGGCAGCCCGCTGAAAGGCCGCGTGCTGATCGTCGACGACGTGATCTCGGCCGGTACCTCGGTCGGCGAATGCATGCAGTTGATCAACGCGGCCGGCGCCGAGGCGGTCGGCGTGATGATTTCGCTTGATCGCCAGGAACGCGGACGCGGCGCGCGCTCTGCAGCCCAGGAAGTGGAGCACGAGCATGGCATCCCGGTCGGAAGCATCGTCGGCCTCGCTGACATTCTTGACTACCTGCACGAACAGGGCGGGCATGACAAAGAGATGGCCGCGATCGCCGCCTATCGCGCCGAATACGGCGTTTGAGGGGCATGCTGCAGTCACGGTTCAGATAGACGAGCTAATGTCCGATAAACTTGCCGCACGGCGGTGTCACGGTAAACAGGTGAACTATGCTTAAGGCGCAATATGCAAGGTCGGGGCGGCGATGGGCGATAGTCGCATTGTTCGGCATGGTGCTGGTCGGGACCAGTCAGGCGGCCAAGATGGCCGACGGCGGCGGGCGCATCAAGTGCTGGCACAACAAAGATGGCGTACGTGAGTGCGGCAATGCCGTGCCGCCCGAATATGCGCAGCAGGGTAGCGAAGTCAAAGACAAGCAGGGTGTCACTGTCGGCGCGACGGGACGCGCCAAGACCATCGAGGAACTCGAAAGTGAACGCGCTGCCGTCAAGCAAAAGGAAATGGAGGCGGAAGCGTTCAAAAAGCGCGCCGCCCAGGACCGCGTGTTGCTCGACACCTTCGCTACCGAGGACGACATGATCCTCACTCGCGACGGTCAGATTGCCCACCTCGATTCACAGATCCATCTGGTTCAGAGCCACATCGAAAAGCTGCAGAAGAATCTGGATCAGATGATAGAACGCGCCGCCGAGTCCGAAAGACGTGGCGAGAAGCCGCCTGCGGAGGTGGTGAAGAATATCGAAAACGTGCGCGGCCAGCTCGTCGACAACCACAAGTTCATCGACACCAAACGCAAAGAGCAGGAGCTCATAGGCGCGCGCTTCGAGACAGATATTGCGCGCTTCCGCGAATTGAAGGGTATCGTAGCGCCGGCTGCTGCTGCAGCGATGACGCCGGCCGCGCCTGGCGCTCGCTGAGCTGGTTACCGCCGCCCGCCTTTAAGGGGCGGAGAAAATCCCGCCGCACAACAGCAACCATTGGCTGTTCCAGTCGGCGGTCGGGCTGGTCTTGAAATCACTGCGTACGAATTGATCGAGCCGCCCCACCACTACCGCCACCAACAGGCCGGCGGTGGCGGCCACGGCGGCACTGTCGCGGGCCTCGCCATCAGTCAGGTTTGCTTCGCGCAGGGCCTGCTTGAACTGGGTCTCGACCCGCGCGTAGAACTTCATCACGCGCACGCGCAAACGTTGGTGTTCGCCGACCAGGATGTCGCCCATCAGAATGCGCGAGATGCCCGGATTACGCTCGGCGAAGCGCAGCAGTGCAATAGTCAGATGAAAGCAGCGCGTGCGTGCTTGGTGTTGTTCGCTCATGACCTGGTTGAAGAGGGTGAAGATGACATCCTCGGCGAATTCGATGAGGCCCTCGAACATGCGCGCCTTGCTCGGAAAATGACGATACAGCGCCGCTTCTGACACACCGACGGCAGCAGCCAGTGCGGCGGTCGTAATGCGCGAGCCCGGTTTGCTCTCGAGTTCGCTGGCCAGCACCTCGAGAATCTGCTGCTTGCGAGCGCCCTTCCCGCTTATTCGATCAGCGTGCCGACGCCTTCGTCGGTGAATATTTCAAGCAGCACCGCGTGATCGACCCGGCCATCGACGATGTGCGCGCGGCGCACACCGGCGTCGACCGCGTCGAGCGCAGTCTGAACTTTAGGCAGCATACCGCCCGAGATAGTGCCGTTGTCGATGAGTCGGCGCGTGGTCGCGGCATCAATGCGGTTCAATAGCTCACCGCTCTCGCCCAGCACGCCGGCGGTATTGGTCAGCAGCATGAGCTTCTCGGCTTGCATGACCGACGCTATCTTGCCCGCCACCAGATCGGCATTGATGTTGAACGACGCGCCGTCGCTGCCGACACCGATCGGTGCGATGACGGGAATGAAGGCGCCGCTGGCAAAGAAATCGAGCACGCTGCGATTGATGCCGCTCACTTCGCCGACAAAGCCCAGGCTCAATTTCGGCGCGCCGGCGGCGGTGCCAAGCTGACGCGCGATAATGAGCGGGCCATCCTTGCCGGTCAGACCGACGGCGCGCCCACCGCTGGCGTTGATGAGGTTGACGATGTCTTTGTTGACCAGACCGCCCAGCACCATTTCGACCACGTCCATGGTCTCGGCATCGGTGACGCGCATGCCGTCGATGAATTTCGATTCCTTGCCGATACGCTTGAGCATGTCGCCGATCTGCGGGCCGCCGCCATGCACAACGATGGGATGGATGCCGGTCAGTTTCATGAGCACGATGTCACGCGCGAAACTCAGCTTCAGGCGCTGCTCGGTCATGGCGTTGCCGCCGTATTTCACGACGATCGTCTTACCTTGATAGCGTTGGATATAGGGCAGCGCCGCGGTCAGCACGTGCGCGACATTGGGCGCGTCGTTGGCATTGAGCGTCATCGGTGATTCCATGGCCAGACCTGCGCGGCCCGGTATCTAACTGGGTTGGAGGTCAGAACGGCAACTTGAGACTGGCGTCGATACCCTTAAGCATTTTGCGGAAGCGGTTCTTGACGTCTTCGAGCGCTTCGGCGTCATCGCCTTCGAAGCGCAACGTCAGGCAGGGCGTCGTATTCGACGGACGGATAAGTCCCCAGGAGTCGACAAACTCGGCACGCATGCCGTCGAGCGTGTTGATTTCCGCATATTCGAATTCGGCGGTCGCATTCATCACCTGATCCATGAACACCGCGTGACGAGCTTCCGGCATGGCGAGTCGCAGTTCCGGGGTCGCCACGCCGCCCGGTAGTGCGGCGAACACTTCCGCCGGCGGCTTGCCGCTGTTGACCAGGAGCTCAAGCAGGCGTGCGGCGGCATAGAGCGCGTCGTCGAAGCCGTACCAGCGATCACGGAAGAAAAGATGGCCGCTCAATTCACCGGCCAATAGCGCGCCGGTTTCCTGCATCAGATTCTTGATGATCGAATGCCCGGTTTTAGACAGGATGGCTTCGCCGCCGGCGGCGGTGATTTCAAGCGGCAAGTGGCGCGAACACTTCACATCGTAGATGACTTTGGCGCCCGGATTGTGCGCCAGCACATCACGGGCGAACAGGATCATCTGGCGGTCGGGCCAGATGATATTGCCATCGCTATCGACGACACCGAGACGGTCACCATCGCCATCGAAGGCGAGCCCGAGATCGGCGCCTTCTTCCAACACGACTGCGATCAACTGCTGAAGGTTCTCCGGCTGCGAAGGGTCGGGATGGTGGTTAGGGAAATCGCCGTCGACATCGCAAAACAGCTCAATGACATCGTGGCCGATAGCGCGCAGAACAGCGGGCGCGACCATGCCCGGCACGCCATTGCCACAATCAACCACCACTTTGAGCGCATCGCCGAGGGAAACCGGGATCTCTTCGCTGATGCGACGGATATATTCGGCCACGATGTCGGTCGATTGCATCGAGCCCGTGCCTTCGACAAAATCACGGGCCTCGACACGGCGGCGTATGGCCTGGATGGCCTCACCCGACAGCGTCTGGCCGTCGATCACGATCTTGAGCCCGTTGTACTGGGCGGGGTTGTGACTGCCGGTGATCATCACGCCGCTGTGGGCGTCGAGAAAATGGGTGGCGAAATACAGTACCGGTGTCGGCGCGAGGCCGATATCGAGCACATCGCGGCCGGACTGGAGCAAGCCGTTAGCCAGCGCCTGCATTAAGGGCGCGCTGGAATGGCGACCATCGCGCGCCACGACCACGGTCTTTTGACCACGCGCCTCGGCTTCGGCACCGAGCGCGCGGCCGATGTCGTAGACGCTTTCCTCGGTCAAGGTCTCGCCGACCACACCCCGAATATCGTAGGCACGGAAGATGGAACCGGCGACGCTGGTATTGCCGCTGGCGAAATTATCCATGTCAACGTCGAGATTAAAATCCAGATCGATGTCGAGGCTGGCGCCCGCGCTACCTGGCACGGTCGGATCTTCGTCGCGCGCAGCAGGTGCCACGCGCTTGATCATCGTGATGTCGTCGCTGTCGGCATCGGCGCGCGCGGCGTGGGGGATGGTGTCTCTCGGCGCACGTTGGTGGGCGCCAGGCAGCAATTGTTCGAGACCGGGATGGGCGCCTTCAAGGATGGCCTTGATAGCGCCGGTAAAGATCACTGGATCGGCGCTGGCGGTGCTAGCGGCGCTGGCGCCGCGACGCCGGGCCAGCAGCACCACGATAGCGCCGCCGCAGGCCAACACCAGCGCGACGACGGGCAACAACATGTCGTGACCGCTGTCGCCGCGAGTACCGGCCAGGATCGCGCCTTCGCTCGTCACCGTCACTACGAAGCGCGAATCCGGCACGTGGGAATTGCTGCTGGGCACGTCGCCGACCGGTTTGATGCCGTTAGCCGCAATGCTGTTGCCAGGCACTTGGCGGATTTCAAGATAGGCGTGCTTAAGGGGATTCTCGGCAACCGCTTTGCGCAGCACGTCGAGACTCAAAGCCAGATGCAGGAAACCGATGAGAGCGGCGTGGCCGTCGGCATCAGGCGCCGTGACACGCTTCAAAATCACCAGATGTTCGTCTGGCGTACCGCCGAGATGAGCCTCCATGGGTAAATCTTTGGCTTCTTCGCGCGAGCGGTTAAGCATCGATATCGAAGCGTAGGACAGCGGTGGGTGGGCAGACGGCACGGAATCGCGGAAATCGGCCGGCAGAATACGCAGGGCCAGCACCCCGTCGAGCTTGGGAGCGAGTTGCGTGGCCAGTGCGGCGCGTGATTCGTCACTGCCGCTAGCCAGCGCGGTGGCAACGTCCGGATTTACAGCGAGATCGGCTAGCGCCTGGTGATAGGCGGTGAAGGTACTGCCGATCCGGTCGGCCAGTTCATCGGAAAATTTCTGGAAGGTCGGACTGACGGTAGTGCCGCCATGGGTGTCGTCGCTGAACAGGGGAACAAGCACCTTGACGCCGATGCCGGTCATCAGCACGAGGACGAGTGCGGCGATGACGGCGCGCGGCGAGCGCGCCAGCGGCCCCGCGAAACTGCTCGCGTTGATGGGAGATTTCATTCTTTACACGCCCGGCTCGTGCCGCGCACGGACCGCCCCTGGATCAGTGTCGGCAGTGTACAAGCTCAACTCCTTGAATACACGCGGGCCTAGGCCTCGGTGCGCGCGGCGTAACGGGCCGCGATTACGTCGACCAGTGCGCGTGCGAGGTGGGTCTTGGCGGCGCGCGGCAAGCGTTGCGAGCCACCGCGCCAGATCACCAGCAGTTCGTTATCGTCGGCATTGAAGCCGAGGCCGACGCCGACCAGATTGGCGGCCACCATGTCGATGGCTTTGTTGTCGAGCTTGTCGCGCGCATGGCGCTCGACGTCATTGGTCTCGGCCGCGAAGCCGACCGTGAAGGGCGGCGGTGAGGTGGCGGCGACGCGCTTTAAGATGTCTTCGTTGGGTACCAGTGTCAGTTCGAGCGCGCTGCTGGCGCGTTTGATCTTCAGCTCGGCGGCGGCGGCGGGACGGTAGTCGGCCACTGCGGCTGTGCCGATGAAGATGTCGGTCGGCAGCCGCGCCATTACCGCCTCGAACATCTGTTGGGCCGTTTCGACGCTAACCACCATGACGCCAGCCGGCGGCGACAGCATGGTCGGGCCGCTGACCAGGGTCACCAGGGCGCCGGCTTCGCGCAGCGCCGTGGCGAGGGCATAACCCATCTTGCCGGAACTGTGATTGCTGATGTAGCGCACCGGATCGATGGGTTCGCGCGTGGGGCCGGCCGTCAGCAACACGCGACGCCCGGCCAGCAGGCCGTCTTCGAACAGGGCGGCCGTGGCGGCGCAGATCTCGATTGCCTCCAGCATGCGGCCCGGGCCGACTTCGCCACAGGCCTGGCTGCCTGCACCGGGACCGGCAAAATGCACGCCACGTGCACGCAAGGCGGCGAGGTTGTCCTGGGTTGCGGCGTGTTTCCACATCTGCTGATTCATAGCTGGTGCGGCCAGGATCGGCACTTCACTGGCGAGACAGACCGCGGTGGCGAGATCGTTGGCGAGCCCCAAGCGCAAGCGGGCGAGGAAATCAGCGGTGGCCGGCGCGACCAGGATTACCTCGGCCCAGCGCGCCAGTTCGATATGGCCCATGGCGGCCTCGGCAGCGCTATCGAAGAGTTCGTTGCGCACGTCCCGGCCGGATACGGCCTGCAAAGTGAGTGGTGTAATGAAGGCGCTCGCAGCGGGAGTCATCACCACCTGCACCTCGGCACCGGCGTCGCGCAAGCGGCGCACGACGTCGGGTGATTTATAGGCGGCGATACCGCCGCTCACGATCAGCAGTACGCGGCGGGCGGCGAGGGCGGTAAGCGGCGTGATGGCATCCATCGGCCACGATATTACCCGGAAGCACCGCGCTTCCATATACTGACAGGCGACCTGGCATGACTACCCAAGGAGGGGTGAACGATGGCCATCAAGGATTGGCCGGCCGACGAACGGCCGCGTGAAAAACTACTGCGTGAAGGCAGCGAGGTGCTGTCCGACGCTGAACTCCTCGCGGTGCTGATGCGAACCGGCGTGGCCGGCAGCGATGCGGTGACCGTGGCGCGACATCTGCTCGCCGATTGCGGGGGACTGCGCGGCTTGCTGGAGGCGCGCTTAGAACGGATGGCACAACTACCGGGTTGCGGTCCGGCGACCTTCGCCACTTTCCATGCGGCGCTCGAACTGGGTCGCCGCTATGTTTTCAGCACGCTGCAACGCGAGGGGCCGCTGGAGAATCCAAGTGCTGCAAGTCATTACCTGGTATCGCGCATGAAGGCCTATCAACGCGAAGTCTTCGCCTGCCTCTTTCTCGACACTAGACACCGTGTGATTGCGCTGCGCGAGTTGTTCTTCGGCTCCATCGACAGTGCCACGGTGCATCCCCGCGAGATCGTCAAAGCCTGCCTGGAGCTCAATTGTGCGGCGGTGATCCTGGCCCATAACCACCCCTCGGGGGTGGCCGAGCCTAGTGCAGCGGACGCCGCCATCACGCGGCGCATCGTCGACGCCGCGGCCCTGATCGACGTTCGGGTGCTGGATCATTTGGTGGTCGGCGAGCGCGAAGCGGTGTCGATGGCGGCGCTCGGCATGTTGTGACACCGCTCTATAAGGCCCCCATGCAGGCCAACGTTGGGTGTAAACGAACATCGCGCTTGGATCAGGGTCGGTTTGCCGATAGACTCGCAGCCCTTTTTCGGGCCTTTATCAGGAAGCCATCATGTCGCGGGTATGCCAAGTTACGGGGAAACGGCCGGTCAGCGGCAATAATGTGTCGCACGCCAACAACAAGACGCGTCGGCGTTTTCTGCCCAACCTGCAGCGCCACCGGTTCCGGGTGGAAGCAGAGAAGCGCTTCGTGCGCCTGCGTGTGAGCACCAAAGGTCTGCGCATCATCGACAAACACGGCATCGACACGGTTCTCAAAGAGATCCGGTCGCGCGGTGAGAAAGTCTAGGAGACGCCGCCATGCAAGACAAAATCAAGATGGTTTCGAGCGCCGGCACCGGCCACTACTACACCACGACCAAGAACAAGCGCACCCATCCGGATAAGATGGAGCGCAAGAAGTTCGACCCGGTCATCCGCCAGCACGTGATGTACAAGGAAGCGAAGATCAAATAGTCGCGGCAGCGCCTGGACCGCCAATGAAAACCCCGCCTTGAAGGCGGGGTTTTTTTGGGCCTGAGGAAATGCGGTCGGTTCTATTTACCGCTCCCTTGTGGGTCCGACTTCAGTCGGACATTCATTCCAGAGCGCATCTTGGTGGAGCACCCTTGAGTGTCCGAATAAATTCGGACCCACAGTCAGGTGGGTAGCAGCCTCAGGTGGCGCTGCCGGCCTGTGAGGTATAGCCGCGCAACATCTGGGCAAAGTCCTGCAACGCCTGGATGCCGGTGGTCTCGGCGTGCTGGCACCAGTCCTGCAGAAGCTTGAGCAGGTTTTCACGGCTGGCCGCACGCTGCTCGTAGATTTCCTGCAGACGTTGGCGGAAGCCATACACCACTTCCAGCGCCTGGCTGTGACGCAGAGCGTCGTGCAGGGTGCCGCGCTCGGAGTCGTTCAGGCGTTCGTCGGCCCGCAGCAGCAAGCGGCGCACAGGTTTTAACTGCGGGCGCACATCGGCACCGGCCTTGCGCAGTTCCTCGCGATGCACACGCTTGACCACCATACGGCCGTAGTCGGCCATCACGTGCAGGCGATTGCCAGCAACCGCCTTCAGGGTCTCAAAGTCGACGGCCGACTTGGCTACGTCAACCGCCGGCCGAGCCGGCGCAAGCTTGCGCACCTTGGCTAGGCCGAAGGTCTCCATGATGCGGATGTACATCCAGCCCAGATCGAATTCCCAGGGGTTGACCGAGAACTTGGCCGAACTGCCGAAGGCATGGTGGTTGTTGTGCAGTTCTTCGCCGCCGATCAGGATGCCCCAGGGCATGATGTTAGTGGAGGCATCGGGGGTCTCGAAATTGCGATAACCCCAGAAATGCCCGAGGCCATTAATGACGCCGGCGGCAAAAATCGGGATCCAGGCCATCTGGGTCGCCCAGATAGTCAGTCCCAGCGGCCCGAACAGCAGCACATTGATGGCCAGCATAAGGCCGATGCCCAGGCTGTCACGTCCGGTATAAACATGGTGTTCAAGCCAGTCGTCCGGCGTGCCGTAGCCGTACTGATCGACGATTTCCTGGCGCTTGGCGTTGATGCGGTAAAGCTCGGCGCCTTCCAGCAGGACCTTCTGGATGCCATGGGCAACTGGGCTGTGGGGGTCTTCCAGGGTCTCCACCGCAGCGTGATGCTTGCGATGCACGGCGGTCCACTCGCGGGTGTTCATGCCGGTCGACAGCCATAACCACAGGCGGAAGAAATGCGAGACGAGCGGATGCAAATCGAGGGCACGATGGGCCTGATTGCGATGCAAATAGATAGTCACCCCGGCGATCGTGAGATGGGTGAAAACGAGCGCGACGAGGACATAGCCCCACCACGGCATTGGCACGAGTCCTTGCAGCATGATGCTCCCCATTTGGGTTTGATCTTAGGCGCAACGTGGGGGCGCAAGGAGACAATTGCCACCCTCGTCGACCCGACTACGCCGCACGTTAACGTGATCCCTACACCTTTGGCCAGATGTTCCTGCCGTTTTACGTCCGTCAAACCTAGGCCAATGGTCTTGCGGACATTTATTTCGTCCCTGACAGATGCGGATAGCGCCCGACGACGCTCAAAGTTTACCTGCGGCTAAACCCGGTTCGGCCCTTTCAAGCAAGAGGTTCCCCGCAGGGTCGGCCTGGCCCTGCCAGCCGGCATCGATAAACGCGCTGCCGACGGTGCTCAGCACAACGGCTGGACCGGTCACGCGTTGCCCTAGCGTCAGTTGCGCCTGGGCAAACAGCGGTGGGCCAGCGTCGGTGCGGGGTGGCAGAACGACCGCCTCGCGCGCGCCGGCGGCGAAATCGGGAATGACGGTCTCTACATCGATCGCGACGCGCAGATTGACCAACTCCAGCCCGCGCTCAAGTTCGTGTCCGTAGCGCCGCCGGTGTTCAGCAGCAAAGTGACGGGCGAGAGTTTCTCGCGCCTGCCAAGGCAGGGTCAGGGCGAACGACTGGCCGAGATAGCAGACATCCGCTGCGCATCGCGTACGCAGCGCGCCACGGGGGTGACCTTCGGCGACCAGCGCCTCGACGGCGCTCTGTTCGAGGCGCGCATACGCTGCGACAAGGTCGCTATCGCTGATCGCCGCCAGCGGCCGCCGCAGGGCTTGGGATAGGTGGCGGCCGGGCCGAGCCACCGTCATGCCGAGCGCCGACAATACCCCGGCTCGGGCCGGTACCAACGCGTGGCTGAGGCCGAGCGCGCCCGCCAGCGCACAGACGTGCAGCCCGCCGGCGCCACCAAAGGACACCAGCGTATAGCCGCGTGGATCGACCCCCCGCTCAACGGAGATCACGCGCAGCGCCTGCTGCATGTCATCGTTGACCAGATCGATGATGCCGTGCGCGGTGCGCTCGACCGACAGGCCGCCGAGCAGGGTAGCTACCCGCGCCACCGCGGCTCGCGCCGCCGTCCCGTCGATGCGGATGCGCCCGCCCAATTCGAGGCCTGCCGGCAACCGACCGAGCACGACATTGGCATCGGTGACTGTCGCCTCGCGCCCGCCGAGGCCATAGCAGGCCGGGCCGGGAGAGGCGCCCGCCGACTGCGGACCGACGTGCAACAAGCCCGCCGCGTCGACCCGTGCCAGCGAGCCACCACCCGCGCCGATGGTGTGCAAGTCGACCATCGGCACGGCCACCGGGTAGGGGCCGACCCTGCCCTCGGTAGTCAAGCTGAGTTCACCGTCAACCAGGGCAACATCGGTCGAGGTGCCGCCCATGTCGAAAGTTAGCAGGCGCTCACATCCGACCAGACCTGCGACGTGCCTCGCACCCAGTAAGCCAGCGGCCGGCCCCGAGAGCAGCAAATTGACCGCATGACGGGCCGCGAAGGCCGGTTCGGCCGACACGCCCGAGCTCTGCATCACCGCCAACCGGGCGGGCGCTAGCCGCGTCGCGAGTACGTTCAGATAACGGTGCATGAGCGGGCCGACATAGGCATTGAGCCAGGTCGCCATGCCGCGCTCGTACTCGCGGACTTCGGGTAGCACCTCGCTGGAGCAGCACACGAGGCAGGGCAGGGAAGCGAGCGCAGCGGCAATGCGGCGCTCATAGCGATGGTCTTGAAAGGCGAACAACAGGCAGACGGCAACGGCTGCCGGCGCCAGGGCTTCGACCTGCCGGCGCAGCGCCACCAGCTGCTCTGTCGATAGATCCTCGACCACACAGCCATCGGCGCCCATGCGCCCGCCGGTCTCAAGGCACAGTTCGCGTGGCACCGGCTCCGGCCGGACGATGGGAGTCAGGTCATAGAGCGCAGCGCGCGCCTGGCGTCCGATGCTGAGCAGGTCGCCAAAGCCGTGATTGGTGATGAACACCGTCCGCACACCCGTGCCCTCCAGCACCGCGTTGGTCGCCACCGTCGAGCCGTGCACGATGCGCGCATCCTCGCCTAGCACACCCAGCGCGAGCAGACCGGCGAGGATCGCCTGCTCCGGCGCCGCCGGTGTCGAGAGTTCCTTGTGGGTGGTCAAGTGCGCGCCGTCGAACAGCACGAAGTCGGTGAACGTGCCACCGGTGTCGATACCTATGATGGGAAACTGCGCAGCGGTCACAGGGTGCCATACCTGCGGTTAGGTCAGATCCGCAGTATAGAGGGCGACGCCGTCGGACCGATCGGATCACACGCCTTGGCAGGCCAGCTTGCCTCACCAATAATAGCCGCCCATGAACGACGAGGTCCTGTTGGCGGCGCGCGGACTGTCCCGCTACTACGGCGCCCGACAGGCCTTGTGCGGTGTCGATATCGTGCTCACGCGCGGCGAGATCCTGGGCTTCCTCGGCCAGAACGGCGCCGGCAAATCCACCACCATGCAGATCCTGTGCGGCGCGCTTGCCGCCAGCAGTGGCACGGTCGAGATAGGCGGCTATGACCTGGCACTCGCACCGCTGGCGGCCAAGGCCCAGCTCGGCTACCTGCCGGAAATACCGCCGCTGTATCGCGACATGCTGGTCGACGACTACCTCGCGGCTTGCGCGCGCCTGCATGGTCTGGCGGCGGACGCGGTTCGCGGGGCCGTGGCAAGCGCCCGCCAACGCTGCGGATTGAATGATGTGGGCACACGGCTGATCGCGCATTTGTCCAAGGGCTATCAACAGCGGGTCGGCATCGCGCAAGCCATCGTGCACGATCCGCAGGTGCTGATCCTCGACGAACCGACCGCCGGTCTCGACCCTGGCCAGATCCGCGAGGTGCGCGAACTCATCCGTGAACTCGGCCGCCAACGGGCGATCATTGTCTCTACCCATATTCTGCCCGAGGTGCGCGCGCTCGCGACGCGCATCGTCATCCTGCATCACGGTCGCGTGGTACACGATAGCCAGGCCTCGGCGGCTCGACGGCTGCGGGTGCGGCTGCGTCATGACCCAGGTAGCGCTGCGCTGCGCGCGCTGCCCGGTGTCGCGACGGTGGATATTGGGCCGCAGGGCTGGCTGCTGTCGGTGGCCGATCCGGAAGCGGCGGCGCAAGCCTTCGCGGCCCATGCGGTGGCGGCCGGTTGGGGGCTTATTGAACTCGACCCCGATTACGACGACCTCGAGCAGCGCTTCTTGGCGCTCACCAGCGGTGCGCAACCCGCATCGGCGAGCGCCGCCTAGTGTCATCGTTCGGCGCGCTTTACAAGCTCGAAGCAAATCGCCTTTTCCGCCGTCCGCTGGCGTGGTTGGTGTTGTGTCTGGGTTCGGCGTTGATGGCGCTTTTCTATCTGCTGCTGATGGTGCGCTATCTCGATCAGCAAGCCTCCTTGCGTGCCGCCGGCGTGACGGCCGAACTGCTGGTGCGCTATTTCGGCAGCGGCGCGTTGATCGTGCTCTTGCTGACGCCATTCATCACTATGCAAGCCGTGGCTAATGACAAACGCGACGGCATGCTGCGTTTTCTGTTCTCGACGCCGGCCTCGTCGGCCGACATCGTGCTGGCCAAACTCGCGGCGATATTGAGCCTGGTGGCTTTGCTCTGGCTGGCCATCGGTTTAATGCCGCTGACGTTGGTGTGGGGCGCACCCATCGATGTCGGCGTCTATGCCACCAATCTGCTCGGACTCGCGCTGTTCATGATGCTGCATGCCTGTCTGGGTGTGATGTGCTCGGCTTGCACTCGCCAACCCGTCGCCGCCGCAGTCCTGGCGCTGGTCGTCTCGCTGACGCTGTGGCTGGCAGAATTCGCGCAACGACTCGATCGTGACTCGCACTTGCTGGGTGGGATCTCGACGCTCGCGCGCATGCGTGGCTTCGCGCTCGGCGTATTGAATGTGGCCGACATCGTCTATTTCACCGGGCTGGCGCTGATCTGCGCGGTGATCGCGGTGTGGGCAGTGGAAGGTTCGCGGCGTT
>JANMJF010000460.1:0-2652 GCA_031371245.1 Pseudomonadota bacterium
TGGGAAGCGGTATGGGTGAACTGATAGGGTCCGGCCACGTCGCCGCAGGCGAATACGCTGGGTAAATGGGTTTCCAGATAGTCGTTGACATCAAGGGTACCGTGCTCGGTGAGCGGTACGCCCAGCTCCTCGAGGCCGTAGCCGCTCACGCGCGGGCGGCGGCCGAGGGCCACGATCACTTGGTCGAATTCGAGCGTGAACTCGCTGCCATCCGCGACCCGCACGCAGGTCAGGGACTTGCCGCCAGGCGCGAGCGCAAACGCCGTGGCGCGTGCACCGAGTTCGAGCTGTAGTCCTTCTGCGGTGAACACCTGGGCCACGAAGGCCGAGATTTCGTCGTCCTCGCGTGACAGCAGGCGTGTTGACTGCTCGACCACGGTCACCTGGCTGCCGAAGCGCGCGAAGGCCTGCGCGAGTTCGCAGCCGATCGGGCCGCCGCCCAGCACCACTAAGCGCGCTGGCAGCGAGCGCAACTGCCAGAGGGTGTCGGAGGTCAGATAGCCTGCGGTTGCAATGCCGGCGATAGGCGGCACCAATGGCTCGGCACCGGTGGCGAGGATGATGGCGCGGGCCGACAGTTCGCGGCCGTTGATGGCGACGGTATAGGGCGACAACAGACGCGCTTCGCCTTGCAGGCATTCCACCCCCAGGCTTTCGAAGCGCGCGATGGAATCATGGGGCGCGATGGTGGTGATCACGCGCTGCACGCGTTCCATGATCTCGGCGAAGTCGAATTCAACGCTCATATGGCGGATGCCAAGGCGCGCGGCGTGGCGTGCTTGATGAATCTGCTTGGCGGCCTTGAGCAGGGCCTTGGACGGCACACAGCCGCTGTTCAGGCAATCGCCGCCCATGCGGTGTTGTTCGATCAAGGTGACCTTGGCGCGCACCGCCGAGGCGATCAAGGCCGCCACCAGTCCGGCCGACCCGGCGCCGATCACGATCACATTGCGATCGACCTGCGCGGGCGGTGGATAGTCGGCAAGAAATCGTCGTCGTTTGAGCTGGTGGCTGAGGGCCTTGGCCACCAAGGGAAACGAGGCGAGCAGGGCGAAGGACAACAGCAGGGGCAGCGAGACGATGTCGCTCAGGCGGTGGATGCTGGCGAGCTGGGTGCCGGCGTTCACAAACACCAAGGTGCCAGGCAGCATGCCGAGCTGACTGTAAAGATAGTAATCACGCAGGCGGATGGGTGTCAGCGCCATCAACAGATTGACCGCGACAAAAGGAAACAGTGGGATCAGGCGCAAGGTCAGCAGATAGGACGGCCCGTCGCTGCGGATGCTGCGATTGATCGCTTCCAGGCGCTGGCCGAAGCGTGCTTGCACCGGCCCCCGCAGCAGATAGCGCGCGGCGAGGAAGGCAAGCGTGGCACCGATAGTGCTGGCGAAAGACACCAGCGCCAGGCCCCAGAAAAGGCCGAACACGGCGCCTGCCGCGAGGGTCATGATGGTGGCGCCGGGGATCGACAACGCGGTAGCGCCGACATAGATGACGAAGCCCCACGCCATGGCTGTAACGCGCTGCGCGTTGACATAGTCGGCAAGGCTCGCCTGCTCGGCCTTGAGGGTGGCGAGGTTCAGATAACGGCCCGGCTCCAGGGCCATAACGAGGATCAGCGTGATGCCGATCAAGCCCAGTAACAGGGCGCGTGAACGATTCATGGCCGGGCTCCGCGACGTTCTGCTTGGACGTCGGTGTCACTGTCGCCCAGACGCTCAACTCGATACAAGCCAGTCGTGTACACTGCCGGCCCCAGACGCCGGGGTCGCCCATCACGCCGCCGCCCGCTCGCGGCGGTTGCCGCGTTGCGCTCAGCGCAGGTCGCCGAGTGCGACGATTCACGGTCTTTCCCACGCGCTATTTTATTCATGACACAGGTAACTCCAGTGCAGGCACCAACCCATTGCTTCGAGACTCTCTGGCGTGTCGTCGCCTTGCTCGCGCTGCTGGCCGCGACCAGTGTCGTGCAGGCCGCCGACGCTCGTACGCTGAATGTGCTGTTCGACGGCATCCTGGCCGAACATGTCAAGGATGGTTATGTGGATTATCCCGCCATCGCCCGCAACGCACGCTTCAGCAAGTACATCGAGTCCCTGGCTGAATTCGACCTCAATACTTTGACTGACGACAAAGAGCGACTTGCGTTCTGGATAAACGTCTACAACGCGCTGGTCATCAAGAACATCATCGACGGCAAGTCGCCAAACGGCATGATGGACCGCATGAGTTTCTTTGGCGCCAACATCAAGGTTGGCGGCAGCGGCGTTGACCTCAAATCTATCTCCGGCACCATCCTGCCCAAATTCGCCGACCCGCGCGTGTATTTTGCGCTGGTGGCTGGCACGTCGTCGGCGCCCAAGTTGCGTTCTGAGGCGTTTGTCGGTGACGAGATCGAGCAGCAGCTCGACACCGCGACGCGGGATTTTATCAACGACAAGCGCCGTAACCGCTTTTCCGCCGCGCTGCAGGCCGCCAGGCTCTCGAAGATTTTCGAAGAGCATCGCGACCAGTTCGGCAAGACCGACAAAGAATTGCTGGCCTACGTGGCGGGTTATGTGAACGACGAGGCAGTCGCCAAAATCCTCAAGCGTGGCAAATATTCGATCAAGTTCATGGAATACGACGCCTCCATCAACGGTAATTCCATCC
>JANMJF010000487.1:0-3812 GCA_031371245.1 Pseudomonadota bacterium
CGCGAGCGCGGCAACCGCGACGACCAGATCTGCCGGTGGCGGGCCGAGCAGCAGCGCCAGTGCAAGTTCGTACTGCGCGCGCTGGCGGCTCACGGCCGGCACCTCGCCGCGCGCGATGGCAAGTTCGGTGCTTGCGCGCGCGACATCGAGTTCACCGATGTCGCCGGCCTCGAAGCGCTGTGTGAAGACCGCCAGCTCCGCGTTGCGGGTGATCACCGTGTCATTTAAAACCGCCAGCTCGGCGTCGTTGGCACGCAGCAGAAAATAGGTCTGCGCGACATCGGTCTCGACCGCCAACAGCAGCGACTGGAACAGCGCTTCATCGGCCTGCGCGTCGGCACGCGCGGCCCGCACGCTGTCACGCACACGGCCGAACAGGTCGAGCTCGTACTGCGCCGATACGCCGTATTGGAAACGGTTATAGGAATCGCTGCCGGGCAGCGGGTTGCCGGGCTGATGAGCGCTGGGCCGAGTGCGCGCGGCGGCGGCCCCGGCATCGAGGCGCGGTAGTTGGGCGGCGGCGGCCTGGCGCACCAAGGCGCGACTGGCATCGAGACGCGCCAGTGCGGCCGCGAGATCCTGATTGGCTGCGGCCGCCCGCATTTCGTAATCGTTGAGCAGCGGATCGCCAAAACGTGTCCACCAGTCGCCACGTGGCTGGCCATCCTGGGGCTCGGCGGGTTTCCATTGCCCATCGCCAGGGTCGTTTGCCGGCGCCGTCTCCGCACCGGGCGAGGGCTCCTTGTAAGCGGCCGGCACCGCGACCTGCGGGGTCTGGAATTCCGGCGCCAGCGAACAGCTTGCCAGCGCAAACCCCGCCAGCAGCGCAAGCGTGCGATACATCACTCGGTCTCCGAGGCGGCGGTCACCGCGTCGGCCTGGGGGGGTGGCTGGCGATGCAGCAGCACGTAGAACACCGGCGTCAAGAACAGGCCGAAAAAGCTCACGCCCAGCATGCCGGACAGCACCGCCGAACCCATCGCGCGGCGCATCTCGGCACCCGCGCCGGTCGATAACACCAGCGGTGTGACACCCGCGACAAAGGCGATGGAGGTCATGAGGATCGGACGCAGGCGCATGCGGCAGGCTTCCAGCGCAGCCTTGACCGGCCCATCGGTCGGCCGCTTGAGTTCGTATTCACGGGCGAACTCGACCAGCAAGATGGCGTTTTTACAGGCCAGCCCCAACAGCACGAACAGCGCAATCTGGGTGAAGATGTTCTTGTCGCCGTGGGCGAGCCACACGCCACCGATAGCGAACAGCAGGCACATGGGCACGATCAGAATGATGGCGAGTGGCAGCTTGAAACTCTCGTACTGCGCCGCCAGCACCAGGAATACCAGCATCGCGCACAACGGAAAGACGAACGCCGCCGTATTACCGGCGAGGATTTCCTGGTAGGTCAAATCCGTCCATTCGAAGCTCACCCCGCGCGGCACGGTCTCGTTGATGATGCGCTCCATGGCGGCCTGAGCCTGGCCCGAGCTATAGCCTGGCGCCGCCGCGCCGTTGATGTCGGCGGCCGGAAAAGCGTTGTAACGCATGGCGCGATCGGGGCCGTAGCTATTCGCGACCTGCAGCAGCGTGCCGAGCGGCACCATCTCACCGGCCTTGTTACGCGTCTTCAAGGCCACGATGTCCTCGGCATTGCTACGGAAGGCCGCATCGGCCTGCACCACGACTCGGTAGGTCTTACCGAATTGGTTGAAGTCGTTGACGTAGTAAGAGCCGAGATAGATCTGCAGGGTCGAGAACACGTCGTTCAGATCGACACCCAGACGTTTGGCCTTGGCGCGGTCGACATCGGCAAACAGCTGCGGCACGTTGATCTGATAGCTGGAGAACACGCCGGCCAGTTCTGGCGCCTGCCAGGCCTTCATCATCACCGCCTGCAGCGCCTGGTAGAGCTGTTCATCACCCAGACCGGCACGGTCTTCCAATTGCAACTTGAAACCACCGATAGCGCCGAGGCCATCGACCACCGGCGCTGGGAAGACGCCGATGAAGGCATCCTGCACTTGGCTCATCTGCATGTTCAGTGACTGCGCGAGAGCACCGGCCGAGAGTTCCGGCGCGCGACGCTTATCGAAGGGCGCAAGATTGAAGAACACCACGCCGGAATTGGGTGAGTTGGTGAAGCCGTTGATCGACAGTCCCGGAAAGGAATCGATGTGTTCGACGCCGGGCGTCTTCAGCCCGATCGCCGCCATGCGGTGCAGTACTTCGTCGGTGCGGTCCAAGGACGCGCCGTCGGGCAATTGCGCAAAGCCGATCAGATACTGCTTGTCCTGGGTCGGGATAAAGCCGCTCGGGATGCTCTGAAAGCCGAAATAGGTCAGCACCAGCAAAGCCACGTAGACGACCAGCACCAGCGCCTTCAAGCCGAGCAGCCTTCTAACCGTGCGCACATAACCGCGCGCGGCGCTGCGAAACACCGCGTCGAAGCCGCGAAACAGCCAGCCGAGCAAGGCGTCGATGACACGCGTGAAAGCATCCCTGGGCGCATCGTGGCTGCGCAACAACACCGCCGCTAGCGCCGGTGACAGGGTCAGTGAGCAGAACGCTGAAATTACCGTCGAGATGGCGATGGTCAGCGCGAATTGACGGTAGAACTGTCCGGTCAAGCCACTGATAAACGCGATCGGCACGAACACCGCGCACAAGGTCAGGGCGATGGTAATGATGGGGCCGCTCACCTCGTCCATGGCACGATGGGTGGCGGCCTTGGGGTCGAGACCGAGTTCGATGTTGCGCTCCACGTTCTCCACCACCACGATGGTGTCGTCGACCACGATGCCGATGGCGAGCACCAGGCCGAACAAGGTCAGGGTATTGATCGAGAAGCCGGCCAGCAGCATCACGGCAAAGGTGCCGATGATCGAGACCGGCACCGAGATCAAGGGGATCACGGAGGCCCGCCAGGTCTTCAGGAACAACACTACGACCACCAGCACCATCAACACCGCTTCGAGCAGCGTGGTGATGACTGCCCGGATCGACTGCTGCACGAAGCGCGTCGGGTCGTAGACGATGCCGTATTCGACGCCTTCGGGGAAATCTGCCTTGGCCTGCTCCATGAACAGCCGCACGCTGTCCGACAGCGCGATGGCGTTCGAGGCCGGCGCCTGGAACACACCGATGGCGACCGACGGCTGGTTGTCGTAGCGGCTGCGCAGGTTGTAGTCACCCGCCCCCAGCTCGATACGCGCCACCTCACGCAGACGCAATACGCCGCCGTCAGGCGCAGTCGCGACGATGATGTCGCCAAACTCTTCGATGCTCTTCAAACGCCCCTGGGTGTTGACCGAGAGCTGAAACTCGGCACGCGCGGTGACCGGTGGCGCGCCGACCACACCGGCCGCGACTTGCTGATTCTGTTCACGGATGGCCGTCACGACATCGGTCGCGGTCAGATTGCGGGTGGCGAGCTTGTGCGGATCCAGCCACACGCGCATCGCGTAATCACCGCCACCGAACACGATGACCTCGCCCATGCCCGGCAGACGGCGCAGGTTGTCTTTGAGATTCAGCACGATGTAATTGCGCAGGTAGAGCTCGTCGTAGCGGCCGTCCTTGGACACCAGATTGACCACCAGGGTCAGGTTGGGCGACTGCTTCTGGGTGATGACGCCGATCTGGCGTACTTCGCTCGGCAGACGCGGCAGGGCGCGCTGCACCCGGTTCTGCACCTGGCTCTCGGCGAGATCAGGATCGGTACCGATCTTGAACGTCACACGCAATTGCAAGTTGCCATCGGTGGTCGCCATCGACGACATGTAGAGCATGTTCTCGATGCCGTTGATCTGTTCTTC
>JANMJF010000336.1:0-4369 GCA_031371245.1 Pseudomonadota bacterium
GTCGGACATTTTGCTCCAGAGCGTATCGCCCAGGCGCGTGTTTGAATGTCCGACTGAAGTCGGACCCACACGAGACAGAAAAGAAGGAAGGCCGACTTGGCCCCGCCCCGCCCCGCTGCCGGCCACTCACACTACGACCTGCCACAGGTAGACCAGCAGCGCCGCGCCCGCCAGGCTGGTGATCGCAAGCGGCACATAGCGCGACGCGGTGCGGACATTCCAGGCATAAACACCGGCGAGCACACCGTGGGCAATGATCGCGCGACTCAGCATCGGCAGCGAGGCCTGAGTGTAGGGCGACATGCTGTAGGCCGCGTAGGCCAGCAACAAACCGCTAGACGTCAGGATCACCAGCACCATGCCACGCAGCAGCAGACCGGTAATCGCGCGGCGCGCAGCAATAGCGGGATCGAGCGCGATGGCGGGGCGGTCAACATCACCAGCGTCACGCGCAGCGGCGCGACGCTCGTTACGGGCGCGGCGCGCGGCGGTCACAGCACGCCCTGTGCGTAATTGTGGAGCGCGCGTTCCAGCGTGTGCTGGCCTGGTCCTAGCGGGGACGAACCCTTAGCGGTGAGGGTGATCACAACTTGCCCGCCGCGCGCAAGCTCTCTACCTGCTGGTCCTGCGCCAGCGCACCACTCCTATACAGCGCTGCGACTCGCTCCGGCGTATAGCCCAACTGCTGCAACAGAATCTCTTCGTTATGCTCGCCCAGATAGGGCGCGCGAAACGGAATAGACATCGCCAAGGTCGAGAGCTTGAACGGCGAACGCGCCACTTGTGTGGTACCGAGTTGCGGGTGGGGTAGATCCTGGAACAGTTCGCGGGAGGCGTGCTGTGGGTGCTTGGGCACATCCACAATGTCGAGGATCGACGCCGAGGGCACACGCGCTTGCGCCAAAACGCTGAGCGCCGCTGCATCGCTGTCAAAACTCTGCAGCCAGGCCTCGACGATAGCGCGCACCTCGGGCCGCCGCGCACAGCGCGCGAGCTGGGTCGCATAACGTTCGTCGGTCTCAAGATCGGGCCGGCCCATGGCTTTCACCAGGGCCGGCCACTGTGGCTCGAGTACCGCCAACACCACATAGCCCTGCTTGGAACGATAGGTGCCGTAGGGACAGATCGACCAGAAATCGCCGCCGAAGCGTGTCGGGCTGATGCGGCCCTCACTCATCATGGCGAGCGGAATGTTGACGTAGTCCATGTACACCAGCGCTTCGAGCTGCGAGAGGTCGATGTACTGGCCTTCGCCGTGCAGCGCGCGGTGATAGAGCGCGGCGGCGATGGCAAAGGCGGCGTGCACGCCGGCATTGGGGTCACCAAAATAATTGCCGACATATTGCGGCGGGCCATCGGGGTCGCCGGTCATGGACATCACACCGCTCTGGGCCTGGGCGATGATGTCGAAGCTGGTGAAATTGGCGTAAGGCCCGTGCTGGCCAAAGCCCGAGATAGAACACATCACGATGTTGGGATTGATGGCCTGCAAGGACGCATAGTCGAAGCCGTACTTGGCCATCACGCCGGGGCTGTAGTTTTCGATCACAACGTCGGCTTGACGCACCAGGTCATGCACGATGGCGCGCACTTCGGCGCTTGCAAAATCCACCGCCAACGATTTCTTACCGGCGCAGGCAGCGAGAAAAAACGCACTCACACCCGGTGCGACAAAATGGATGCGGCGGCCGTGATCGCCGTCGGGCGTGCGCTCGATCTTGATCACCTCGGCACCGAACTCGGTCAACAAACGCGTCGCGGCCGGCCCGGCCAGATACTGAGTGAAGTCGAGCACCTTGATGCCGGACAACATCTTGCGGCCAGAAGCAGTGGCGGACATGGTCTTTCCTCGAATGACGGTGAGCGTGGCGGATTATGCGTGGCGCGACAGCGCGTCTGTCAATCGCCACCCGCCCTACACCATCGAGTGGGACGCGCATGGCGCGCGGTGCCTGACAATGGAAAGCGCGG
This sequence comes from Pseudomonadota bacterium, assembly GCA_031371245.1. GTDB lineage: Bacteria > Pseudomonadota > Gammaproteobacteria > JADJYF01. Next base: position 1,972 of record JANMJF010000336.1, read on the forward strand.
CCGTATAATCCATCGAGGCTCGCCCCTGAGCCCGCATCCGGGAGGAATAATTTTGAGTACGCAACTTAACCAGCATCTTGCCCAGGCCGTCGCGAGTGGCGCAGTAGCGGGCGTGGTCGCCCTCGCCGCCGACGCTAAGGGCATTATCTATAGTGGCGCTTTTGGCCAGCGCGGCCCGAGCGACAGCGCGCCGATGGCGCAGGACAGCGTGTTCCGCATCGCCTCCATGACCAAGGCCATTACCGCAGCGGCGGCCATGAAGCTGGTCGAAGAGGGCCGTATCGCGCTCGATCAACCGATGAAAGAAATCGCAGCGGAAATCGGCGAGGCGCAAGTCTTGACCGGCTTCGATGGGAGTGGCAAACCGCAGACCCGCGCGCCCCAGCGCGACGTCACCCTGCGTCATCTGCTCACCCATACCTCGGGTTATTCCTACGATCTATTCAATACCCAGGTCGCCAATTACATGCAGTATCACCAGCTGCCTTCGATCACGACCTGCAAGTTCGATGCGTTGAAGGCGCCGCTAGTATTCGACCCGGGTGAGCGGTGGGAATACGGCATCGGTATCGACTGGGCGGGACGCATCGTCGAAATCGTCAGCGGCCTGAAGCTCAGCACCTATCTCGACCAGCATTTCTTCGCACCGCTGGCCATGCACGACACCAGCTTCGTCCTGCGTCCAGACATGCAGGCGCGGCTGGTACAAGCGGCGACGCGCACGCCCGACGGTGGGCTGGCGCCGATGGATTTCGAATTTCCGTCCGATAGTGATTTCCACATGGGCGGCGGCGGTCTGTATTCCACTGGCGAGGACTATCTGCGTTTCACACGCATGATCCTCGGCGGCGGCAGCCTCGACGGCACGCGCATCTTGCAGCCTGCAACGGTCGCGCTGATGGGCCAAAACGCCATCGGCGACATCGCCGTGCCACCCTTCGTGAGCGACAACCCGGCGCTGGCCTTGTCGGCCGATATCTTCCCTGGACAGATCACACGCTGGGGCCTGTCGTTCGTGATCAACACCGAAGACATCCCCGGCTGCCGCGCCGCCAACAGCCTGGCCTGGGCCGGCGTCCACAATACTTTTTTCTGGATAGATCCGACCCGCCAACTGACGGCGGTGTTGATGATGCAGTTGCTGCCGGCCAACGATCCACAAGTGCTCGGCACCTTGATCGGCTACGAACAAGCGCTGTACGCGTCGCGTTCATGAGTGCGCACGGCGCGTGCCGCCATACGCCGACATGACAAAGGGGAGTTTCTGACATGTCGATCACGAACCACAGCGTTGGCGTGTTTTTGTATCCGGATAATTTTTCCGGACCCGAACTCGCGCAGGCCGCGCAACGTATCGAAGCTTTGGGCTATCAGTCGATCTGGTATCCCGAAGTCTATTATTACGAAAGCTTCACGCTCGGCGGTTTCCTGCTGAGTCACACCAGCAAGATTACGATCGCCAGCGGCATTGCCAATATCTACGGGCGCGACCCCATGACCTGCGTGCAAAGCGGTCGCAGTCTGCGTTCTTTTTATGGCGATCGTTTTGTGATGGGCTTGGGCGTGTCCCATGAGTCGATCGTGAGCGACGCCCATGGCCATGTTTACGGCAAGCCGCTCACCACCATGCGTAATTATCTCGATGCCATGGACCGCGCCCGTCCCCATCTGCGCGGCGAAGATCCGCCGCTGATGATAGGCGCGTTGGGCTGGAAGATGATCGCGCTGGCGGGCGAACGCACCCACGGTGCCCATCCCTTCAATTCACCGCCGGAACACACCCGTCGCACACGCGAAATCATCGGCCCGGACAAATGGCTGTGCACCGCCCAGCACGTGATCTGGACCACCGACGCCAAGGCTGCGCGCGCTGCGGCGCGCACGGCGCTGGAGTTTTATTTCATCACACCCAATCACTACAAGAACTGGCTGCGACTGGGTTACACCGACAAAGATCTGGAACATGGCGGCAGCGATCGATTGATCGACGCGCTGGTCGCCTATGGCAGCGAAGCGCAGATCCGCGATCGTGTGCAGCAGCATTTCGATGCCGGCGCGACCCAAGTGATTTTGAATACCATCCGGCTTTTGCCACCGGATGAGACACCGAAGATCCTGGCGGCAGGCGTGAATTACCAGTCGATTCCCGATTGGCAGGCGCTGGAGGCCTTAAAGCCACAGTAAACGGAAGAGATTACGATCCGAGCTGCGCCGGCCCCTTCTTGCTCCGCCAGCGGTTCATGCCTTCCAGCCAGCGATCGATATTACTGACTTTGCGCTGCATGTATTCACGCACTATCGGGTGAGGCAGCATGAGGAATTCCTCTTTCGCCATGGTCTCGATCACGCAATCGGCGAGTTGCTCCGGTTCGATCATGCCGTCGACACTCGCGACCGA
>JANMJF010000532.1:0-7351 GCA_031371245.1 Pseudomonadota bacterium
GGATGCTTTTTATGCCGATCCCTATCCGACGCTGCATGCCCTGCGCGCGCACTCGCCTATGCATCGCTGCCCGGACGGCGGTTTGCTGCTGACCCGCTACGCCGATCTTAATCATGTCTATCGCAACCCGCGGCTGTTCAGCTCGGACAAACAGCAGCAATTCCGGCCGCTGTTTGGCGACAGCCCGCTCTATGAACATCACACCACCAGCCTGGTATTCAATGATCCGCCGCTGCACACCCAAGTGCGCAAGGCACTAGGCGATGCCTTGTCGCCGCGTATGGTGGCCGCCATGGAAAGCGCCTTGATTGTTTTGGTCGAGCGTCTGCTGGACGACATGGCCGCCCGTGGGGAATGCGATCTGATGGCGGATTTTGCCGCCGCGATTCCCATTGAAGTGATCGGCAACCTGCTCGCCATCGAGCGTGCCGATCGCGCGCCGTTGCAGCGTTGGTCGAACGCCATTTTGGGCGCGCTGGAATTTGGTTCCGATCCCACCCGGCTGACGCAGGGCAATCAGGCGGTCGAAGAATTCGTCGCCTTTCTGCAGGGTTTGATTGCCGAGCGACGGCGCGCAGCCAATCATGCTGACGACATCGTGAGTCGTCTCATCCGCTGGGAAACCGCCGAGTTCCGCCTGAGTGAATTCCAGATCTACCACCAGTGCATTTTTTTACTCAACGCTGGCCACGAGACCACCACCAATCTGATTGGCAATGGTGTGTTGGCTTTGTTGAATCATCCTCATGAGCTTGCGCGACTGCGCGCCGACATGGGTCTGATCGACAGCACGGTGGAAGAATGTCTGCGTTATGAAGCGCCGGTGCAGCTCGGTAATCGCACTGTCACCGCCGCAACCCGCATCGGTGCACAGGACGTCGAGGCCGGCACCGTGCTGACCCTCGCCATCGGCGCGGCCAACCGCGACCCGGCGATGTTTGACTCGCCCGATACTTTTGATATATCGCGCTCACCCAATGGACATCTCGCCTTCGGTGCAGGCATCCATACCTGTGCCGGGCTCGCGCTTGCGCGCCTCGAAGCGCGCGTCGCAATTTCACGTCTGGTCGCGCGCTTTCCCAAGCTGGAATTACTTGGCACACCCGAACGTGGGCGTCGCGCGCGCTTTCGTGTGCTGCTGCGCCTGCCGGTCGTCTGTCGTTGAGCGCGGCGGCTCAGGTGCCGTCAAAATGGCGGGTGAGTCCGCGCCAGCACGCCGGGTAGTCGTCCTGCAAAGTCGGGGCAGCCAACGCCCAGGCCGTCAGTTTGAACACATAACGGCTCTCGAACATGAAGGCCATGCTGTGTTCCTGTTTGACCGGTACCAGGGCGGTGTTGGACGCGCTTGCGAAGACACTGGTGTCCGGGCCGTGGGGCACAAAGCTATTGTGCACACTCATGCCGCCGGGCTCGAAGCCGGCTTTCTTGGCGTCGTACTGACCGCGGATGAGTCCCATGAACTCGCTCATGACATTGCGATGGAACCACGGCGGGCGGAAAGTATGTTCGGCCACCAGCCAGCGCGGCGGGAAAATCACGAAATCGAGATTAGCCACACCCGTGCTCGTCGAGGGTGACGTGAGCACGGTGAAAATCGACGGGTCAGGATGATCGAAAGTCACGGTGTTCATGGCGTTGAAGCGCGCGAGGTCGTATTTGAACGGCACGGCCGTGCCGATCCACGCGACCACATCGAGCGGACAATGGTCGAGCACGGCGCGAAACAGTCGGCCCTGAAATTTGGTGATGAGTTCAGCCGCTTGCTGGTCATCGACGTAATGCGCGACCGGCGTCATGAAGTCGCGACCATTGGCGTAGCCATCGGAGCCCACCGGCCCGCGTTCCGGCAGACGCAGATAGGCACCATAGTTTTCGCACACATAGCCGCGCGCCGGGCCGTCGCAGAGTTCTACTTTGAACTTCATACCGCGTGGCACCAGCGCAATCTCGCCAGGTGCCACCGTCAATAGACCACATTCGGTATGCAGCAGCAGCGTGCCGCTTTGCGGCACCAGCAGCAATTCGCCATCGCTGTTCTGCAGGTAGCGCCGTCCCATCCCGACCGTCGCGCTGTAGAGATGCACGGCGACACCGAGTTGGGCATGGCAGTCGCCATTGCTTGCAACCGTCTTCAAGCCGTCGATGAAATCATGGGCCTGGCTGTCGATGGGGAGCGGATCCCAGCGCAGCGGATCAGGCGGTGTAATGCCTTCGTCGCAGGGCGCGGTGCGCAGCAGGCCGGCGGCCAGCAGCTGTTGGCGACCCTGCAGGACCGACGGACGAATGCGATAGAACCAGGTGCGGCGGTTGTCGGCACGCGGCGCGGTGAAGGCGGTATAGCTGAACTTCTCGGCATACAGGCCAAACGCCAAGCGTTGGGGCGAGAACTGGCCGTGGGGCAAGGCGCCGGCTAAGGCCTCGCTTTCGAATTCGTTGCCGAAGCCGCTCTGGTATTTGAGTTCGTCCATCACTGCCCCCGCTGCTCGTGCGCCGAGCGGCGCCGTGTCGCGCGTATTATAGGCGCAGCCCCCCTGCGCCTAGACCGATAGTGACGGAGAACCAGCCCATGTCCGATGCGAGTCCGAGCACGACCGTTCACGCCCAAGGTCGCACGCTGCTGGCCGATCACCGCACCCCGCTGATCCGCAACGCCTGGTATGTAGTCGCGCTGGCCAGCGAAGTGACGCGCGCGCCCATCGGGCGCGATGTGATGGAAACGTCGCTGGTGCTTTATCGCGGCGAAGACGGCCGGGCAGTCGCGCTCGCCAATCGCTGTTGTCATCGCTCTTTTCCGCTGGCCCATGGCACGCTGGAAGGCGATGCCATCCGTTGCGGCTATCACGGCCTGCTCTATGGGCGCGATGGGCGCTGCATCGAGATCCCGATGCAGGACAAAATTCCACCCCACTTGCGCGTGCACGCTTATCCGCTGGTCGAACGCGCGCCGTTCCTGTGGGCCTGGTTCGGCGCGCCGGCCGCCGCCGATGAGGCGCTGCTGCCCCATCCGCCGTGGTTAGGCGCGCCGGACTGGGACATGTACATCGGCTATCTGCCGATCGCCGCCAGCTATGTGCACATGCACGAGAACCTGCTTGATCTTTCCCACCTGTCTTTTCTGCACCCCAAGACCTTTGGTACGCCGGAATATGCGCTGGCGCCGGTCGAGCTTGCGATCAAAGGCGAGGACATCCAGGTCTGGCGCCATGTCGAGTGTCTACTGCCAGAGATCTACGCCGTGCCCCTGCAATGGCAGGGCCAGCGCGCGCGGCGTAGTTCCGGCTCGCACTTCGTCGCGCCGGGCCTGCACGTCAACACCGGCATTCTGCGCAATCTTGGCTTAGCCGACGCGGCGCAGGATCCTCTGCCGACTATCCGTGTCGCGCAGGTCATCACGCCTATCGACCGTGGCCAGCTGCATTATTGGTTCGCCGGCTGTCGCAATTTCGCGCGTGGCCGGCCGGACATCGACGACTTCATGCGCGCTGCCCAGATCAAGGCCTTCACCGAAGATCAGTTTGTTATGGAGCAGATGGCGCGCATGCAGCGCATCGATCGCCATAGCGATTTCGCCGAGCTGCATATCCCGACCGATGCGGCGGGCTTGGCTATGCGACGTCAGTTGCTGGCGCTGGCAGCGCGCGAAAGCGCTTGAGCATGATGGCTGGCGAGCATGCATCGAGGTCGGAAAACATGAAGGCCGCTATCCATCCCATGGGCTGAGGGTGTCGCGGCGCACCGCATAGCGTTTCAACGAGGAGAGGGAACATGGATCTATCACTGCTTGTGACCGGCGGCGGTTTGCGTATCGCCGACCTGCTCACCATCGCACGCCAGGCGGAGTCGGCGGGTTTCGATGGCATGTACATGGCCGAAGTCCATCGCAGCGGCTTTGTGCCGCTGACCGCCATCGCGAGTGTCACGCAGCGCATGCGCATCGGCCCCTATGTGTTGAATGCCTACGGCCGCAGCCCGTTGCTGACCGGCATGTCCGCCATCGACCTCAACGAATTCAGCGGCGGTCGTCTGGCGTTGGGCCTGGGCGGCGGTAACCGCATCATCAACGAACAGTGGCAGGGCATTCCTCATGCCCGTGTGCTGACCAAGATGACGGAATACATCGAAATCATACGGCGCATGGCGGCGACACGACTGGGTGGACGGGTGGATTTCGATGGCGCGGTGCACAGCACACACTGGTCGCCGGTGATCGATCCCGGTGACAAGGTTTTTCCCATCGTACTGGCGGCAGTGTTTCCAAGCATGTTGAAAGTCGCAGCGCGGATTGCCGATGGCATTGGCGGCGGTGCGACCTTGGGCGTCGATTATCTGCGCGAGGTATTGTGTCCCCAGGCGGCCGCAGCGGCGGCACAGGTGGGGCGTGACCCGGCCACGCTGCGCTGGTCGGCGGTCGGCGTGCTGGCCATGCATGAAGAGCGCGAATTGGCGCGTGCAGCGGCGCGCTCGGCGCTGTGTCACTTCTATGCGCCGCTACCCCACCCCTATTACGAACACACCATGCGTGAGCAGGGTTTCGGTGCGGCCGCCGATGCTGCACTCAAGTACATGCCGGTCGGCCAGTTAGCGGCGGCTATGGATGCCATCCCCGACGAATGTCTGGACCGCCTCGTGATCGCCGGTACGCCAGCCGAATGTCAGGCGCGCATCGCAGCTTATGCCCCGGTGCTCGATGAGCTGTTGTTGTTGAACGTATCACCAGCCCCGGCCGGCAATGTGGTGATGGGCTATCAGCCGCTCATGGGCCTGCCGGCAGCGCTCAGCGCGGTACTTCGAGCTTAAAGGCGATGGTCACGCGCAGACCGCCGCAGGCACGGCTTGGCGGTCGACCGGCATGGTCGATACGCGAGTCGAAGAACAGGCCGCGATTAGGCGTCGGCAACCACGCGCGCGCGATCTCTTCGCCATCGTAGAACACGGTCTCGCCTTCCCATTCGCGCCGCCACTCAAGCATCGGGTAATAGAGCAGCGTATAGGTCTCGTCACGTAGGTCGTCTTTATGGGGCTGACCGCCCTGGCCGAAGGTGTGGCCATTGGCGTAGACCCTTATGACGCGCAGCGGGCGCTGGGTGAGGCCTTCGCAGATCGGTTGTGCGTGACGCCAGGCCGATTCGAGCAAGGGCTCGCCGTCGAGATCCATTTTCCAAAATGGCAGGGAGCGGCCGGCCACTGAGACGTTGCCAAACAGCCAGGCGGGCCGCTGACACAGATCCCAGATCCCACGCTGCAGATCGGGCGGCAGCAACGACGGCAGTACGGCCAGCACGGGCGTCATGTCTCGGCCCACATGCGCATAAGCGTGTGATAGCTGTTGTTCAATGCATGCAACTCGCTGCTGTCGCCATGACGTCCATGCAGAGCGCCCATCGCCCTGTCCATTTGTTGCAGAAGCTGGCGGCGCGCGGGATCGCGAATCAGGCTTTCCACCCAGGTAATGGCCGCCAGCCGTACGCCACGAGTGACGGGCGCGACCCGGTGCAGGTAGTAGGGCGGATAAGCGATCAACGCACCCGCTGGCAGTTTTACTTGGCGTTCTTCATCGCCCGTAGTGATCACCAGTTCGCCGCCGTCGTAGCTGGCTGGGTCGGAAAGAAAGAGGGTGACGGCGACATCGGAGCGCATCTGCGCGGGGCTGTGCAGGATGGCATTGTCGACATGCTCACCGTAACTCATGCCCGCTTCGTAGCGACTGAACAACGGTGGAAACGCACGACGCGGAAAGGCGGTGTGGTGAAACAGCGCGTGGCGTTTGAGCGCGTCCAACACCAGTCGCGCACATTCCTGCACGGCGGGATGATCGATGGGCAATTGTTCGTTGAATTTGACCGCCGCTGCGAGTCCCATCGCGGTGCCCTTGCCGGCAACCGCCGGCACCGTCGCGAAGGCGGCGTGGATACATGCGATTTCAGCGTCGCTCAGCACGTGGTCGAAGCGGGTCAGCATGGCACTGGGGCTCGGGTGGGGTGCGGGGATTATGTCCGAGCCGTCGAGGGCAGACCAGATGGCGCGGCCGCGTCGGTGGAGCGATGGGCGCGTCGCTTAGGGTAGGATGTTGGTCAGCGTATTCAGCGAGGCGAGCAAGCCATGAACGAAGAAGACCCGGGCAGATTCGAAATCGATCGCAGCACACATCTGATACGTAATGGCGTGCTGGCCGCGCTCGCCGTGGCGGTATTGCTGGTGGTGGGCTTGATGTTTTTCTGGGACAACGAGCCGGCCTTGTTCGATGTCCGCGCGGCGGCGCGCAATCATGTGACCTCGGCCGACGACGCCAGCGTCACCGGTGTGACCACGGTCGCAACCCTGGTGCAAGTGGCCGAGACCCTGCTCGACAAACGCGGCGGTTATCTGTCCAACGATCGTCTGCCGCCCGGGGTCTTGATGGACAACGTGCCGAACTGGGAATTCGGCGTACTGACCCAGGTGCGCGACCTGGCCAAGGCGCTGCGTAATGACTTCAGTCGCTCCCAGACCCAGTCCAGTGAGGACACTGATCTGGCGGTGGCCGAGCCGCAGTTCAATTTTGACAACGGCTCGTGGATCCTGCCCTCTACCGAAGGCGAGTATCGCAAAGGGATCACATCCCTGCAGCGCTATCTCAATCGGCTGGTCGACGATAACCACGAGGATGCGCAGTTCTATGCGCGTGCCGACAACCTCGCCGACTGGCTGGCCATCGTCGAGAAACGGCTCGGCAGTCTGTCGCAGCGCTTGAGCGCTTCGGTGGGCGTGTCGCGGGTCAACGTCGACCTCGGCGGCGAGAGCGGTGGTGGTCAATCCAAACCGCGCGCGACCCAAATGGACGTCAAGACGCCGTGGACCAAACTCGACGACGAGTTCTACGAAGCGCGCGGCGCGACCTGGGCGTTGATCCTGTTCCTGCGCGCTATCGAGATCGACTGCCACTCGGTGCTGGAGAAAAAGAACGCGCTGGTCAGTCTGCAGCAGATCATCCGCGAGCTGGAGTCGACCCAAGAGCCGATCTGGAGTCCAGTGATCCTCAATGGCACCGGCTTTGGTTTCGTCGCTAATCACTCGCTGGTCATGGCCTCGTTCATCTCGCGTGCCAATGCCGCGGTCATCGACCTACGCAACCTGCTTTCCAACGGCTGACACTGGCGCAGTGGACACCATCGCGATGACAGGCGGGCCGCGCCGCGAGCTTTTGCGCGACGAGGGCGATGCCGCCGCGCTGCCAGCCGATGGCATGACTATCGGACGGGGAGCGAGACCGACCCGGGCTTGTGAGTAGACTGTCCCCACACCAGCCCACTGCGGAGTGACCACTATGCGCCGTCCCCTATTGACCCTTGCCAGTTGCCTGTCGGTAGCGCTG
>JANMJF010000638.1:0-3432 GCA_031371245.1 Pseudomonadota bacterium
CTCCTCGTTTGGGGGATCGTCTAACGGTAGGACAGCGGACTCTGACTCCGCCAGTCTAGGTTCGAATCCTAGTCCCCCAGCCAATCCATCAAATCACGCCATCTCAGCTCGTATCAGGACCCCGTAAAAGCGCGTGTTTTACGGGGTTTCTGCATCAGGTCGCCTCAGACCGAATCTTGAGAGCGCAGCGCGAGCAAGGGTAGGATCTAGGGGTACGGCAGCTACCTACTAGGCAAAGTACCCCATATGCTGACAGACACTGAGATCAAGAACGTAGATGCCCGACGCTCATCCCATGATTGTGCGAGCTCAATTGCAAAGCGAGCGCGGCTTTATCAACGTTATCACCAAGAAGATTCGAGATTACTCGCATTAACTCGGAAAGATACAAACGGGCTCGCGAGATTTTCGATGAACTTAGATGATTAGCCACTCCTGTGCTGCCATGAGCACCACTAAGAATAAAATGTGCAGCACGAGGGAAATACATGCGTAGTCAGCGAGGGCGCGATAAAGCCTGCGCAGCATCAAAGTTGCCGCACCGATGCCATCACGCTGCCCGCAGTGGGGTGTCGGAGACCCGAGGGGTCACTCGATCCAAGCGAGGTCGTCGCAGCAGCAAATAGACGGCAGGCACGACGAACATCGATAACAGCGGTGCCGTGATCATCCCACCGACCATCGGCGCCGCAATACGCTGCATGACCTCCGAACCCGTCCCCGAACCCGCCATAATCGGCAGCAAGCCTGCGACGATGACGGCGACCGTCATGGCTTTGGGTCGCACACGCAATACTGCGCCTTCGCGGATCGCGGCGAGGAGGTCGTGCTCACTGTTCTTGCCGTCCGCCAGCCGGGACTCCCATGCTTGCTTCAGGTACACCAACATGATCACGCCGAATTCCGCCGCCACACCGGCCAAGGCGATGAACCCGACGGCGGTCGCTATCGAGAAGTTGTGTCCTAGCAACCAGAGCAGCCAAAAACCCCCGAGCAATGCGAACGGCAGGGTTGCCATGATGAGCAGCGCTTCATCGAAACGTCGGAAGGTCAGATATAGAAGCACGAAGATAATCATGAGCGTCGCCGGCACCACTATCTTGAGCTTGGCCTTGGCACGCTCCAGAAACTCGAATTGCCCAGACCACGAAACCGAATAGCCTGCCGGGATTTTCAGCTCTTTCGCCACGGCCTGCTGCATGTCGTGCACGACAGAACTCAAGTCGCGGCCGCGAATATCGACGTAGACCCACCCGGCGAGCCGGGCATTCTCGCTACGCAACATCGGCGGCCCGTCGCTTATTCTGATGGTTGCCACATCCCCAAGACGGATCTGCGCGCCTGTCTCAGTCACTACCGGCAGATCCCTTAGCTTCGAGAGCGAGTCGCGCACTTCGCGCGGGTACCGGACATTGATCGGAAAGCGCTGTAGTCCTTCCACGGTTTCACTGACATTGTCGCCCCCGATAGCGGAAGACACGACGCTCTGCACGTCCGCGATATTGAGTCCATAGCGTCCGGCGGCATCTCGATCAATGACGACATCAATGTATCGGCCGCCACTCAGACGCTCAGCCAATGCCGAACTCACGCCAGGCACCTGCTTGACTGCGTGTTCGATAGCATTCGTGAGCCGATCGATCTCTTGCAGGCTGGCGCCCGCGACCTTCACACCCACCGGACTCTTAATTCCGGTCGCTATCATGTCGATGCGGTTGCGGATCGGTGGGATCCAGATATTCGTCAATCCAGGTACTTGAACGATGCGATCCATCTCCTCGACCAACTTGTCCGGCGTCATGCCCGGTCGCCATTGATCGCGCGGCTTGAACTGGATAGCCGTTTCGAACATCTCCAGTGGCGCAGGATCGGTCGCTGTGTCGGCGCGTCCGGCTTTGCCAAATACACTGCGCACTTCCGGCACGCTTTTGATGAGCCTATCGGTTTGTTGAACGAGCTGTGCCACTTTCCCAGCCGAGATGCCGGGCAGCGCTGATGGCATGTAAAGCAGATCGCCTTCATCCAGCGGCGGCATGAATTCGCCGCCCAACTTGTCGGCTGGCCACAGCGTCGCCAACGCCACGAGCGCCGCCAGCGCGAGTGTGACCTTCGGCGCCCGCAACACTATGTCCAACAGTGGTCGGTAGAGCACGATCAACCAGCGGTTCAGCGGATTCGCTTGCTCGTCGGGGATCTTGCCGCGGACGAGATAGCCCATCAGCACCGGGATCAATGTCACAGCGAGCGCTGCCGCCGATGCCATGGCGTAGGTCTTGGTGAACGCGAGGGGTGCAAAGAGGCGCCCTTCCTGCGCTTCCAGGGTGAAGACCGGAATGAAAGATAGGGTGATGATCAACAATGAAAAAAATAGCGCCGGCCCGACTTCGGCCGCCGCGTCGCCGATGACCTTCCAATGGGCTTCGCTATCAAGATCTTCGCCAGGGTGGAGCTGATGCCATCGCTCTAGTTTCTTATGGGCATTCTCGATCATGACGACGGCGGCATCGACCATCGCGCCGATAGCGATGGCGATGCCGCCTAGGGACATGATATTGGCATTGACGCCTTGCGCGTTCATGATGATAAAGGCCATCAGCACGCCGAGTGGAAGCGAGACTATGGCGACGAGTGCCGAGCGTAAGTGAAATAGAAAAACCGCACAGACGACCGCGACGACGATGAACTCCTCGATCAATTTCTCTTGAAGATTGTTGACCGCGCGCTTGATCAGATCAGAGCGATCATAGGTCGGTACGATCTCCACCCCAGGCGGCAGACTGGGCGCCAACTGCGCCAGCTTGGCCTTGACGGCTTCGATGGTGGCCAGTGCGTTTTTTCCCGAGCGCATGACGATGATGCCGCCGGCCACTTCACCTTCGCCGTTGAGCTCGGCTATGCCTCGGCGCAATTCCGGGCCGATTTGTACTCGCGCGATGTCCTTGAGACGCACGACAACACCGGATTTGTTCGTCATGAGGGGGATCTTGCGAAAGTCATCTAACGATTGCAGATAACCCGCCGCGCGCACCATGTACTCCGCTTCACCGAGTTCCATCACCGAGCCACCGGTCTCTTGGTTGCCGCGCCGCAGTGCCTCAATCACCTTGGTATGCGCAATGCCATAAGCACGGAGTTTGTCCGGGTCGAGCACAATCTGATATTGCCGCACCATGCCGCCGAGTGAGGCGACCTCAGAAACATTTGGCACCGCTTTCAACTCGTATTTGAGAAACCAGTCCTGCAGCGCCCGCAATTGCGACTGGTCGAGCTTGCCGCTGCGGTCGGTCAGGGCGTATTCGAACACCCACCCGACGCCAGTCGCATCGGGGCCGAGCGAGGCCTTGGCTTGCGGCGGTAGCCGCGACTGCACCTGGTTCAGGGATTCGAGCACACGTGAACGCGCCCAGGAGAGATCGGTACCGTCTTCGAAGA
>JANMJF010000667.1:0-1831 GCA_031371245.1 Pseudomonadota bacterium
ATGGTGGTCAATTACTTGGCCGACAGCACAAGCGCCGAGATTCTGATTTCAGGCTGCCGGCAGGCTGCGGCAGAATTGACACTAACGACCATGGTGGCCAATTTTTCCCAGGGGGTCATGGCTTGCCTGGGGCGTTCATGATCGCTCGGTCGTACTGCGCCACGACAGATCAGGGTTTGCGTGCCACCTTGAACCGCTGGCTAACGAGATTTTATGCAGGCGCGACTCCGACACCACGACGGCATCGAGGGCGGTTATCGTTAAACTTAAACTTCGATACGCGCGTGTCGCGTCGAAGACTCTGAGCCCTTGAGCCTCACTCGCTGCGCGAGTTTGTGAACTTGAGCCGGTTCATTCACACACCATGATCCGAAAACCTCAAAGGGCTCACAAGGAGCCCTTTGAAATTTTCGGAGAGGGTGGGATTTGAACCCACGAAGGATATTAACCCTTGCCGGTTTTCAAGACCGGTGCAATCAACCGCTCTGCCACCTCTCCTGGAGCCGGTAGTCTAGCAGCCTGGCGGATGGGGCTGGTGCAGCCCGATTTTAATACTCGCTGCGGCGCGGGCTCGAATAGCTGTCGCCGGGTAACACAAACGGTGGCGCGCGACCTACCAGCGCTTCGACTAACGCCAGTTCGTCGTCGGTATGGTTGATGAAAGGGGCCGGGCGCAGGCGCGGGCCGGGCGCGCTGGCGGCCAGTACATAGCGTGCCGCATCGTGATGCCGGGATTGAATCGTCTCGACGACGGACGGATCGTCCTGGGCGCCGACTTCGGTCGTGCCATAGCAGGTGCAGACATAGCTCTGTTCGGGATCGGCCTCGACATAGAGACCGGTGCCACGGATGCCGATGGTCGCGGTCGGGGTATAGACCGCATGGCGGGTCTTGCCGAAGACCGAGAGCAGCTTGCCGGTGACCAGGCGCAGGGTCTCGACTACGAACTCGCCAGGTGCCGGCTCTAATTGCAGCGAGCTGGCCGCGCGCAAGATGAAGGCGTCCTGCCCAACGACAAAGATGACGCGGCTATTGGCGGCGGTTTCGATGCGATCACCGGCGCGGATGACGGTGTCTGCAGTGGCCGTCGTGCCATTCACCGTGACTAGCCCTTGCAGCAGGAAAATCGACTTCCCCGCCGGCATGGGTTTCGGCAAATGGCCCAAGAGCGCCGCCATGCTGGGTCCTGCGGCCGAGAACAAGCCGGCGGCCAGCGCGCGCAGCACGAACAGGCGACGTCGCTCGTGTTCAAGATCGATTGTGGCCATGAGAGATCCTCGCAATACGTGCATCGCTACCAGCATCATCGGGCTCGCCGGTTTGATGCGCACCAGGCTGCGAGTATGCTTAAAGCCAGCCCCAAGCCGCAATCATCCCTGTCCTTGCAACTCACGACCCCCATACACGCTGTGTCGCTCTGCCGTCGCCTCGGCCGCGTGGTGCTGTGTTGCTCGATACTCGCCGCGTCACCCTGCCATGGCGACGCCCTGTACTTCGATACTGAGTTGTCCTATGTCCACGAGGACAACGTCGCCCATGCGGCGCGTGCATCGGCGACCGTGGACGACGATGTGATGCTCGCTCGCGCCAGTGCCAACTGGCTGCAGCCGACGAGCCCCAGGGGCGGACTGCTGGTCTCGCTGGCGGGCGAATATCAAGCCTACGCGCACTGGTCTGCGCTCAGTCGCGCAACGGTCTCGGGCCAGTTAAGTTATCGCTACAAGCCGTCTACCGACTTCAACGCGCCGTGGCTTGAGGTGAGTGCCAGCGGCGCGCTCCACCAGTTTCGCGACAGCGCGATGCGCGATGGTGGACGGGTCGGTTTCGAAGC
>JANMJF010000704.1:0-5967 GCA_031371245.1 Pseudomonadota bacterium
ATTAGCGATGCGGCGATCGGCGAGCTCGCTGGCCGTGTCAGCGCGGCAGCCGCAGCCGGTACTGCGCTGCAGATCTGCGGCGGCCGCAGCAAGGCCTTCTATGGCCGGCCTGTGCAAGGTGAGCTGCTCGACACCCGCGCCTGCACCGGTATCGTCGCCTACGAACCCACGGAACTGGTCATCACCGCCCGTGCCGGCACACCCTTGGTTGAGATCGAAGCAGCGCTTGCTGGCCATGAGCAGATGCTCGGTTTCGAACCGCCACATTTTGGTGGCGGCGCGACTCTGGGCGGCGTGGTGGCGAGCGGCCTGTCCGGGCCGGCACGGCCCTACCACGGCGCTGTGCGCGATTTTGTCTTAGGTATCGAGTTAATCGATGGTCGCGGCGAACTGCTGCGATTTGGCGGACAGGTCATGAAGAACGTCGCGGGCTTCGATGTCTCACGGCTGGTGGCGGGGTCGCTGGGGTCGTTGGGCGTCATCGTGCAGGTCTCGCTGCGGGTACTGCCGCGTCCCCGCCGACAGTGCACGCTGCAATGGCAGCTGGCACCCGCTGCCGCCCAGCAGCGCATGGCTGCGCTGGCTCGTGCGCCGTGGCCCATTACGGGCTTGTGTTATGACGGCACTATCCTGCGTCTGCGTGCCGCTGGCAGTGCAGAGGCCGTCGCCCACGCGGTTAGGCAATTGGCACCCGACGCAGCGCTCGACGATGACGAGTATTGGCGTGCTTTGCGCGATCTGCAGCTGCCCTTTTTTGTCGATGACCAGCGCCTGTTATGGCGCTTAAGTGTGCCGCCGAGCGCGCCCGATCCCGACGGTCATGGCCCGCTACTGCACGATTGGGGTGGTGCCCAGCGCTGGCTGCATGGGGCGGCTGATGAGCTCGCGCTGCGCGACTATGCTGCGGCGCTCGGCGGCCATGCGAGTTGTTTCGGTGCGTCCGACGCGCCCTTCGCCGCACCTGCCACCGCGCTGCGCGAACTCATGCAGCGTTTGAAGCGTGCGCTCGATCCGCAGGGCATCCTCAATCCCGGCCGCCTCTACCACTGGTTGTAGAAATCCATGCGCAGCCTGCTCAACGACACTTTGCGCGACGATCCAGTTGCGACCGAGGCAGCCGCCATCGTGCGCAGCTGCGTGCATTGTGGTTTCTGCAATGCGACCTGTCCGACCTATCAGCTGACCGGCGACGAACTCGATGGTCCGCGTGGGCGCATCTATCTTATGAAGTCGTGGTTGGAAGCCGACGCGGCCGGCGATACCACGCAGATTCACCTTGACCGCTGCCTCGGGTGTCGCAGTTGCGAGACGACCTGTCCGTCGGGGGTGCGTTACGGGCGCCTGCTCGATCTCGTTCGGCCGCGCGTGCACGCCGCCGCTGGTCTGTCGGTCTGGCAACGCATGACTCGCGCGCTGCTCATTGCAGTGATTCCCTATCCACGACGCTGGCGTGCGGCGGTGACATTGGGGCGCTGGCTGCGACCTGTGTTGCCGCGCGCGGTAACGCGCTTGTATAGCCTGTCCGATCCGCCGCCGGCGTTCGTCGCGAGCGCTCGTGCGCGGCGTGTGCTGCTGCTGGGTGGCTGCGCCCAAGCGGTGCTGAATCCCACGATCGACAACGCTGCGGCGCGCGTTTTCGAGCGCGTAGGGATCACACTGGAACGACATCCTGGCGTCGAATGCTGTGGCGCGCTGCCCTATCACTTAGGTGATGAGCCGCTCGCGGTGCGCATCGCCAAAGCCAATATCGATGCTTGGTGGCCAGCCATTGAGGCGGGCGCCGAAGCCATCATGGCGACCTCGTCGGGCTGCGGTGTGCAGCTGCGCGACTACGCACAACTGCTGGCCGGTGATGCGCACTATGGGCCGCGCGCCGCTCGTGTCGTTGCGCTGGTACGGGATCCCTTAGAGCTGCTGGACAGCGCGCAGCTTCGCGCCCACGTGCATGTCCAAGGTCAAGGCGTCGCGGTGCAGACGCCTTGTACTTTGCAGCACGGGCAGCGTCTTGGTGGTCGTATCGAGCCACTGCTGCGGGACCTTGGTTGGGACGTGCTGTCGGCCAATGAAGGCCATCTGTGTTGCGGATCGGCAGGCAGTTATTCGATATTGCAGCCGGTGATGGCGGGGGAGTTACGCACCCGCAAACTCGGCAATCTCATGGCCAACACGCCAACCGAAATAGTCACCGCCAATATCGGCTGTCAGCTGCATCTGGCGGCGCGCGCGTCGGTGCCTGTGCGGCATTGGCTGGAGGTTCTGGCGGCGGCTCTGAATTGAGCCTGCGGATAAGCTGCGAACCAGGGTGGTCCGCAGCACTGGCGAGCGAAGGCGCCGCTCAGTAGACGCGCAATACCGCGCCGTCGCCCTGCTCTTCGATGTAATCCTCGTAGCCGTCACCGGGCGGGTTACCGTCGTAGATGTCGTATTCGCGCTGCTGGCGCCAAGCTTCACGGACAAAGGTGTAGGGGTCCAGCGCTGCCTGGTCACGGATGCGCGTCGCGTCAAGCAGATTGGCGCGGGTGTTCACCGCGCTCACGACACCTGCAGGAATGGTTACTACCGAAGCGAAATAGGTCAGTGGGTTGAGGAACATGTCCATTACCGGTGAGCCGACATCACGAAAGGAACTCGGCCCCATCAGCGGCAGCATCAAATAGGCGCCTTCTTTGGCGCCCCACTTGCCGAAGGTCTGGCCGAGATCCTCGTTGTGCTGCTTCAGTCCCATGGCCGTCGCCGGGTCAAACAGGCCGCCGATACCGATGGTGCTATTGACCAGGAAACGGCCCGAATCCTGCGCGGTCTGGGTCATCTTGCCCTGCAGCAGGTCGTTGGCGATGGTGTTCAGATATCCGCTGTTATCGAAGAAATTCGTGATGCCGTTGCGCACCGGATCCGGGGTGTACTGCGCGTACTTCTTGGCGACGGGTTCGACGAAGTTTTTGTCCAGGGTGTCATTGAACGAATAAAACTTGCGGTTAATGTTCTCGTAGGGATCGCCATTATTTTTGGCGGCGTCGGTGGACGCGCAACCGGCGGCGGTAAGCACGACGACGGTCGCAGCAAGCAGGCGCGACAATGCACTGAACTCAGTCATGTTGGAGGTTCCGCAGGCTTGGAAAGGTCGGTAAGGATACTGCCACATTCGTTGTTGATCCGCACTACGGTCGACGCCTGCGCGCTTACGAACCTTTACTCATTTCAGCGCTCTTCTTTTCCAGGCGGTTGATCAGGGAATCAAAGCCTTCGGTCTTGATAACGGCCGTGTAGTCGGCGCGCTTGAGCGACAGGTCTGAAACGCCTTGGGCGACGACGTTCATGATGCGCCAGTGTTCGTTGCTTTGCCGCAACAGATAATTGAGTGTCACCGGCTCGCCTTGGGCCGGACGCAGGGTGGTGCGCACGATCAGCGCTTCGTGATCTGCTTCACTGCCTTCGGTCTGGAATTTCTCGCCTGAAAAGCTCGAGAAGTTGCTGGCATAGGTCGCCACGCTGAGTTTTTTGAAGGCGCTCGTGAAGCGCGCCTTTTGCTCGTCGCTGGCACTTTTCCAGTAGCGGCCGGTGACGATGCGGCAAATTGACTCGAAATCGAAACTGCTCTCGATGACCGGCGCCAGCATTTCCTCGCGACCCTTCAAGCCGAGCTGAGCGCCGCCGTTCATGGCCATCAGCAGTGACTCGTGCAGCTTCTCAACAACGTCCTTGGCCGCGCTGTCGTCGAGCGCGCTGACCAGATTTGAAATCAGCAGCAAGGTAGTGGCCAGGGCTACTTTCAGTGTCTTCATTTCGCTTAATCCTTTGGCGCCGCAGAGCGTCGGCTGGGGAGGTGCAGGGCGGTAAACCGTGCGCGTCGTTGTGCGTGGGGCGCAACGCTATCGAGCCTTGAATAGATGGTGTCGACCGGCGTGGTTTCAAGCACTTCAGGTTTTATCGTAGCTTCGATTTTTCCAGCGGCTGCGTTCGCCCGACCAGTATCGCCAGGCCGAGGTCCAGGTCATCGCCAGGAACAGGCAGGCCGCGGCACTCAAAGTCGCCACCCACAATGGATGCAGGCCGTAGTAGCGGACCGTCGGCCAATAGGACCAGCTCATTGCGCCCACAGCCACCAGCCCGGCGACAACCGTGGCCGGCGCGCCACTGCACAACCCCAGCAGCGGTACGACAAAACTCAGGCCCAGCATGAGCGTACAGATCGCCAGCAGAAGATTGGAGTAGCGCAGCTGGGTGAAAGCCGTGCGCGCCACCATGTTCCAGATGTTGCCCAAGGTTTCGTAGGGACGAATGGCGCGCACCTCACGGCTCAGGCCCAGCCAGGTGCGTCCACCGTGACGTTTGACCCGTTGGGCAAGCGTGCAATCGTCGATGATCGCTTCGCGTAGCGCTTCGAAGCCGCCAAGGGCGTGCAGCATGTCGGTACGCAACAGCACACAGCCGCCGGCTGCGGCGGCGATCGGTGAGCGTGGTCGATTAGAGAGCGCGAACGGATAGATGAGCTTAAAAAAATAAATGAAGGGCGGCAGCAGCAGCTTTTCCCAGGCGTTGCCCATGTGCAGACTCGCCATCACGGAAGCGAGCGCCAGCCTATTGCTGGTCATATGGCTCTTGAGCGCGCCGAGCGCGCCAGCACCGAGTTCAATGTCGGCGTCGAGCAGCAAGGTATAGGGCGTCTCGACCTCGCTCGAAGCTTGCTGCAGGGCCCACAATTTGCCACTCCACCCGGCGGGCAAGGGCGTGCCGCTCAAGACCTGAAGATTGGCTAGTCCGACGCCGCGTGCGACATCGCCGGTGCCGTCACTGCTCTGGTCGTCGATCATCACGATTTTGGCGATATTGCCCTGCATCGCCAGCGCACGCAGGGTGGCGGCGATGCAGCCAGCCTCGTCGCGAGCGGGAATGAGTGCGGTGATATCAGCCAGGCAGACTGGCGGCGCGTCTTTCGGAATCTCTAATCGTTCAGCGGTAGACCACGGCCGCCAGGGGAGTACCAGAAGCGTCAGCCACAACAGGGCGGACAGAGCCGTCGCAGTCAATAGCATGGGAGGCGTGTCAACGTACGCTGCCGCGTCGAGGGCGCTCGACACGGCAACCTGCTTAAGATTGGCTCAGGCGACGCGTTTGGTGCCGCAGCTGGCGCCCGATTCGCCCGACGCTACCAGTCGCGGCTTGGCCGCCGACTCTTGTTCGTAGGTAAACGGTAGTTCAGCCGCCATCGGGCCGTCGATGCGCGGCCCGAACAAAGCCACGCGCGCAGCTTTCAGAGGATGGGCGAAGGTATCGTCGACGGCTGTCATCTCATAGCCACAGTGCATCATGCAGTTGTCGCACTTGGGGTTGCGGCCGGTGCCGTACTTTTCCCACGGCGTATCGTCGATCAGCGCTCGGTAACTTGGTGCATAACCTTCGCCAACCAGCAGGTAACAAGGCTTCTGCCAGCCGAACACGTTACGTGTCACTGCGCCCCAGGGGGTGCATTCGTAAGTCTGGTTACCGGCCAGGAAATCCAGGTACATCGACGACTGGTTGAAGCGCCACTTACGGCCCTTGCCGAGACGGAAGATGTCGCGGAACAGCTGCTTGCTGCGCTGACGGCCGAGGAATACGTCCTGTTGTGGCGCACGCTCGTAGTTGTAGCCGGGCGCCATGGTCACTGCTTCCAGGCCGAGCGCCATCATTTCGTCCATGAACTGCGCGACTTCCTCGGGTGTCTCGCCCTGGAACAAAGTGCAATTGGCGGTCACGCGGAAACCACGTGCCAGGGCCTTCTTGATGACCTCGATGCATTTGTCGTATACGCCGTCACGGCAAACCGACGCGTCGTGGCGAGCGCGGCCACCATCAAGGTGAATGGAAAAGGTCAGATAAGGATTAGGTTCGAACTCGTCCATCTTTTTATCGAGCAACAGTGCATTCGTGCACAGATAGACGAACTTCTTGCGCTCGATGAAACCTTGCGCGATGCGCACGATGTCT
>JANMJF010000721.1:0-5391 GCA_031371245.1 Pseudomonadota bacterium
GGGCCTGGCCGCAAGGCCGGCGGCGCGCGGTGCATCTTTACGCGATAGCCAAGGCCCGATGGCGCCGCTACGCTGGGCCGATGTCCAAGCCACCCGTCGAGGGCGTCCAGGTCGCTGACGCGGCACTCACACCCCAGCGCAAAATCGTGCATGTCGACATGGACGCCTTCTATGCGTCGGTCGAGCAGCGCGATCATCCCGAATGGCGCGGCCGACCGGTGGTCGTGGCCTGGCTCGGCAAGCGCTCGGTGGTATGCGCGGCATCCTACGAGGCACGCGTGTTCGGCATACGTTCAGCGATGCCAGCCTCCCGCGCCGAGCGCTTGTGCCCTGACGCCGTCTTCACGCCGCCGGACTTTGCACGCTATCGCGCGGTGTCGGCTCAAATCCGAGCGATCTTCCATCGTTATACCGAACTCGTCGAACCGCTGTCACTGGACGAAGCCTATCTCGACGTCACCCACAACAAAGCGGGGCTGGCGACCGCCACCGCCGTGGCGCGCCAGATCCGTGCCGACATTCGCGCCGAGACAGCACTCAATGCCTCGGCAGGTGTCGCGCCGAACAAATTCCTGGCCAAGATCGCCTCGGACTGGCGCAAACCCGATGGCCTGTTCGTCATCCAACCCCACCAGATAGCTGACTTCCTCGCGCCGCTTGCGGTGCGCAAATTACCGGGCGTAGGTGGCGCCACCGAACGTGCCTTAGCCGAGCTCGGCATCACCACGGTCCGGCAGTTACGCGCCCATTCGCGCGCCGAGTTGAGTGCGCGTTTCGGTAAACAGGGTCGGCGCCTGTACGAGCTGGCGCGAGGGCTCGACGAGCGTGCTGTCTGCCCCGACCAGCCGCGCCGTTCGCTGTCGGCCGAAACCACCTTCGAAGTCGACAGGCCACTGGCCGAGGTCGCTGCGGCGCTGGAAGATCTCGCGGCGCGGGTATGGCACCACGTGGATGTCGCCGAAGGTCAGGCCCATACCGTGGTATTGAAGTTGAAGACCAGCGAGTTCCGCATCATCACCCGCAGTCATACGCCATCGACGCCGCCGACCTCGGCAGCCGCACTCAGTGCCATCGCACACACACTGCTGGCGCGCGTGGACCTCGCGCCGGACGCCCGCTATCGACTGGCTGGGGTGGGCTTGAGCAATTTTCGCGAGAGCAAGGAAGACGATCCGCAACCGGTCCTGTTTTAAAAATCGGTTGTTGTGCGGCTATTTGACCGGGTTGGCCGGCGCGCCGGGCGCCGCATGCGGGCAATGGATTGCTTCGCACAACTTGTCCATAGCGGCGTACCTGCGCGGGCAGCCCGTGTCCCAGGGCTGACGCTCTTTGGGCGACATGGCCTGCAGGGAATTCGCGTACTGCGTGAGCTTGTTATCCAAGTCTTCGGGGGACAGATTTTGCTTGGTCGCGTTGCCATAGTATCTGGCGGCCAGCAGGCCGAAAGCGAAAGAGCGATTGTGCCAACGCCAGCTTTGGTCAGGACCCGCAGATTGCGCGATGATCGCGGTGAGGGCCGAGCACGTCATGGCGCCATCGAAGGCCTGTTGCAGAGCTTCCCTGGTCGGCGCCACGTCCTGATTGGCATCGCTCGGAGGCGCAGCCTGGGTGGCGGCTGGCACAGCAGGTGGGCTGGGTTCGGCGGCCTCGGCGCCGACCACGACAAGGCAGAGGATCAAGGCAGCGATGGGTTTCATAAGGGCTCCAAGCCAGGGGCCCCGCGCGGGCCACGGCGATTATTGCATGGCCGGTCGATAGGCGGCACGGTGCGTGGCAACGCTGGCGCAGCGGTCAGCGCGTTTGAAACCGTTACGGTAATAGAGAGCAACGAGCATGGCTCATCCGATCGTGAAGCATGAACAATGGTTGCAGGCGCGCATCGACCTGCTGGCGCGTGGAGCAAGACTACTTGTTCGCAACCCATGACTAATGACGAACCACAGCAAGGAGACCATATGCCCACCAGCAGCGTACGATTACACTGCGTCCTGCGCGCACCGCCGCAGCGCATCTACCGCGCTTTTCTGCATGCCGATGCAGTGGCCAAGTGGCTTCCGCCCTATGGCTTCACCTGCACAGTCCACCAGCTGGACGGCCACGTCGGCGGCAGTTTCAAGATGTCGTTTACCAATTTCTCCAGCGGCAACACGCACAGCTTTGGCGGCGAGTACCGCGAACTGGTGCCCGGCGAGAAGCTTCGTTATAGCGATAAGTTCGATGACCCGAATATGCCGGGCGAGATGGAGACGACCGTGAGCTTGAGAGCGGTGTCCTGTGGCACTGAAATTGAAGTAAGCCAGACCGGCATACCGGCGATGATTCCGCTGGAGATGTGTTATCTCGGCTGGCAGGAATCACTTGCCCAGCTCGCGCTGCTGGTGGAGCCAGAGATCCCTGACTGAAAGATCGCCGCGCCTTAGATGACGCGGGCAGCTGCGACGTCGACGCGCCCATGGTGAGGGGCACCGTGAGGGACGCCTGCTGCACTGCGATATTTTTTTATCGTTGTTAAAAATATTTTAGCGTGCCAGACTCGCAGCCCATGACTCGTCCGACCACCAAGCTGCGCGCGCAGAACATGCAGAAACGCCGCGACCGCATTCTCGCGCAGGCGCGTGCCCTGCTTACCCTGCATGGTTTCGAAGCGCTCAACCTGCGCGAGCTCGCGCGGCTGGCCGAGGTCACGGTGCCAACCATCTACAACCTGCTGGGCAACAAAGAGGAAGTGCTGGTCGCGCTGTTCGCCGAGGTGCTGGGTGAAATCGAAGCACGTGTGCGCACCGCGCACGGCGACGACGCGCTGAGCCGTGCGAGCGCGGTCGTGATCGAGTCCACGGGTCTGTTCGCCGAAGATCAGAATTACTACCGCTCGGCCTTTCTCGCCGTCGAATATCTGAACCAGAGTGGCACCCACCACGACAAGGTCACCCAGCTCTACGCCTGGGGCGAACGCCTGACGACCGATGGTGTGCTGGCCTGTCACGAGGCGCAGCTGCTCGCCGGCCGCATTGCCTCGCCACTGCTCGGTGAACTGGTGCTGCGCGCCTTTCGCACCAGCTGCCGGGAGTGGGCCTTTGCCCAGATCTCGATAGAACAATTCCGCCGCACAGCGCTCGCCGACGTGTACATCACGCTGGCTGCCGACGCGGTCGACAGCTTTCACGCCGTACTGATGAAGAAGATCGCGGTGCTGACCGCGACCGGCACGGCACCACGTCACCAAGGTCCCCGTCGTTCCAAGGAGAAAATCTTGTGAAACAGTCCGTGCAAGTTGAAATAATCAAAGAGCTGATCGACCACCTCGACAACAAACGCACGGCCGATGCCGGCCGCATTGTCGTCAACCCGTCCTCGACCTATACCGACCCGGCGCTCGCTGAGCAGGAATGGGACGTCTTCTTCAAGAACCACCCGCAGGTGTTGGGTCTCTCGGGTGAACTGCCCAAGCCCGGCAGCTACCTGACGATGAACGACTTCGGTGTGCCGATCCTCGCGACCCGCGACGAGCACGGCCAATTCCATGCGTTCGTCAACGCCTGTCGCCACCGCGGCGCGGAGCTGACCACCGAAGCCCATGGCGAGAAAAACCGTTTCACCTGCCCCTTCCACGGCTGGACCTATGCCAACGACGGCCGCCTGCTCGGCGTGCGTCAGCCCGATCAGTTCGGCAAGCTGGACAAGCACTGCAATGGCCTGGTCGAACTGCCCGCGCAAGAAAAATACGGCCTGCTGGTCGTCCATCCGCAGGTGGATGGAAAACTTGACGTCGATGCTTTGCTCGGCGAAGAAATGGCCGCCGAACTCGCCGCCTGGGAACTCGGCCGCTGCGAGTACCAGGGTGAGTCGGTACTCGACATGCCGCTCAACTGGAAGATCGCCAACGACACTTTTGGCGAGGTCTATCACTTCAATTCATTGCACACCAATACGCTCGCCAACCTGCTGCATGGCGACGCCATGAGCTATAAGGAATTTGGCCGCCATCACCGCCTGTGCCTGGCCAGCAAGTATCTCGACGTTATGCGCCAACAACCCGAAGCGAACTGGAGCCTGCCCTATGCGGGCGCTATCGCTTACTACCTATTTCCCAATGTACAGCTGGTGTTCCTGACCAGCATGGCGGTGCTGGTGCGCATCTACCCGAATCGCAAGATCACCGGTCAGTCGCTGTCGCGGGTTTCCCACTATCGCGCGCCGCAGATCCAGCAACTGGTGGCGCCGACCGAGCAGATCAAGGCGGTCACTGGCGACAATGTCTACGACGCCAACAATGTCAGCGCGCCGATGGACTTCGATGTGACGGCGGTGATTGAATTATTCATCAGTACGGTCGAGCACGAAGACTATCTCATGGGCACCAAGACCCAGTCCGCCGCCAACAGCGGCAAGATCGATCACTTCCTGTTCGGTCGCAACGAGCCGGCGCTGCATCATTTTCACAACAATTACCGTAGTGCGCTCGGTAAGCCACCGCTGGAGGAATATCGCGGCGGCTGAGGGCTGGCGCAAGACCTCGCATGAGTGTCGCTCGCGCACCGCGCCAGTGCCGACGGGCCCGGACGGGCCCCGACACCGTGCTCATGGCTGGTGGCGAGCCCGCCATCAGGGTCAATAATCCGCCTCACCGCGCCAAAATCTTGCCGCTGTGTCGGTTAGCGCATCGACACGGAACCCATTCCGGCGTAATAACTCTAATTGGCATGCCCTTTGCTCAACTCAGGTTGAGCACTGCGGTTGCGACGACGACATCGCAACAGTTCTGGCCCCCATAGAGCCCCGGTCGTGGGCGAGGAGTAAGGTCGCATGAGCATCTTCGATCACTACTTGCATCGCTATGCCGCGACTGTCCAGGAAGAACTTACGCTCCTCGATTATCTGGCGTTGTGTCGCACAGATCCGACGAGCTACGCCTCGCCGGCCGAGCGCATGCTGCGCGCGATCGGCGAACCGGCGCTGATTGACACCCGTCAGGACCCGCGACTGTCACGCCTGTTCTCCAACAAGGTGCTGCGGATCTATCCGGCCTTCAAAGATTTCTATGGCATGGAGGAAACCGTCGAGAAAATCGTCGCGTTCTTCAAGCACGCCGCGCAAGGACTTGAAGAGAAGAAACAGATCCTCTATCTGCTCGGCCCCGTCGGCGGCGGCAAGTCGTCGCTGGCTGAGAAGCTCAAAGCGCTGATGGAGGAATACCCGATCTATGCCCTGCAGGGCTCGCCCGTCAACGAATCACCCCTCGGACTCTTTCATCCCGACAAGGACGGCGCGCTGCTGGAAAGCGAATATGGCATTCCGCAGCGCCGCCTGACCGGCCTCATGTCGCCGTGGGCGATGAAGCGTCTGAGCGAATTCGATGGCGATATTTCGCGCTTTACTGTGGCGCGCCTGCGG
>JANMJF010000784.1:0-7197 GCA_031371245.1 Pseudomonadota bacterium
ACGACGAGGCAGTCGCCAAAATCCTCAAGCGTGGCAAATATTCGATCAAGTTCATGGAATACGACGCCTCCATCAACGGTAATTCCATCCGGGTTGAATAAGCGGGCAACGGGCCGCCGCAATCACGCCTGTTGGCGCAGATAGAATTCGCGCAGCGCCGCGTAGTTGATCTTGCCTGAGCCGAGTAGAGGCAGGGCTTGGTGGTGAATGATCTGCCGTGGCAAGACCAGCTCACTGTGGGCGGCGGCGCGCGCCGCCGCCAGCAGCTCGGTACGATTGACAGTGGCGACATCACTGAACAACACGATCTGCTCGCCCTTGCGTGCATCGGCTACCGCCAGCGCGGCGTGCAGGCCGCTCGGCCACAGCAGCGCGGCGAGTTCCTCAATGATCGCAAGCGAGACCATCTCGCCGCCGACCTTGGCGAAACGCTTGGCGCGGCCCTTGATGCTGACATAGCCGTCCTCGTCGAGCGCGACAATGTCGCCGGTCGCGTACCAACCGGCGCCGCCACGTTGAGTCCAGGGCTTGATGATGGCGCCGTCGCTGCCGTGAAACATGTAACCCTGCATGACATGCGGCCCACGCACCACCAGTTCGCCACCCACCGCGATGCCAGCGACGGGCTCAAGATAGTGTTCGGTCATGGTCAGCAGTCGGCCGACGCTGCCGCGCCGCGCCGCCAGTGGGTGATTGACGGCAATCACCGGGCTGGCCTCGGTCGCGCCATAACCCTCAAAGATCCGCACACCGAATTTTTCCGCCCATAGCGTGCGCGTGTCGTCGGTGAGCTTTTCGGCACCGGCGATCACATAGCGCATGCGGAACATGTCGAAGGGGTGGCCCTGCTGCGCGTAGGCGCGTAGAAAGGTGTTGGTGCCGAACAGACAGGTGATCCCGAGTTCGTAGCACAGCTCGGGCACCAGGCGGTAATGCAGCGGGCTCGGATACTGGTAGCTCGGGCAGCCTTTCAACAGTGGCAGCAGCACGCCGCCCAGCAAGCCGAAGGCATGGAACACTGGCAGCACGTTCAGCACACGGTCGTGCCGGGTCAGGTCGAGCAGCGACTGCACCTGGGCAAAATTGGCGAGCAGATTTGCATGGGATAAGACCACGCCCTTGGGGATCCCTTCGGAGCCCGAGGTGAACAGCACTACCGCCGGCGTGTCGGCATCGCGTGAGCCGCCCAACAGGCGATGGGCCAGCAGCGGCACGCGCGCCGCCAGCGCGCCGACCAGTTTTGTCCATGGACCGATGGCGGCGCGCAGATCTTCGAGGTAGAGCAGACGCGCCTGGCTTTCGATGGCGGCCGCTTCAGCGCCTAGCCCGGCGGTTTCTATAAAGGCACGCGACGTCACCACCAGGCGCACATTGCCGGTTTCGATGGCGGTAATGAGGCCGCGCGCGCCGGCCGTGAAGTTCAGCATCTCGGCCAGGCGCCCGTAGGCCGCGCAGGCCCGTACCGTCACCGCCGCTGCGGGGGTGCTGGGTTCCAGGATGCCGATCCGCTCGCGATCGTCGAGTCGGCACGTGATGGCGCGTCCCAACACCAAGGCGCGCGTGATCAGATCGCGGTAACGCAGCCGCGCGCCGGTGGCGTCTTCGATGATGGTTTGGCCCATGCCGTGATTGCGCGCGGCGCGGACCACGGCGGCGAACAGGGATTCACGGCGAAAGACCGCGGCATAGGCGATCTCGTGCATCACGCCCAGCAGCGCATCGGCGCCATGGGCACGGCGGTCGGCACCGCGCGCCGTGGCTGGGATGACGAGCTTACGGGCGGGCAGCACGGTGATTGAGATGGCCGGTAGACAGCGCCGACGCAGCACACTACCGAGCGTAGAGAAATAGGAATGCTGAGGACCGTCGAGCGCGATCGGCAGGATGTCGGCATCGGCCCGGTCGGCGATCATGGCGGGTCCATCGTAGACCTTCGTGAGTGCACCGGTGGTCGTCGGGCGCCCCTCGGGAAAGATCATCACCGCGCGACCTTCGCGCAGCACATGGGTCAGGGATTTGATGGCCACGGGGTTGCGCGTGTCCAGTTCGTGCCAGTCGATACAAGCCAGCAGTGGGCGCACGTACCAGCGTCTTGCGGTGCTCGGACTGACAGCAAAGACCGGCGTCGTTGGCAGAAACAGGAACAGCAGCAGGCCGTCGATCAGTGACAAGTGATTAGCGACCAGCAATACGCGTGGATCGGCCGCGCGCAGGTGTTCGAGGCCGCTGACGCGCACCCGCAGCAGCAGGCCAAACACAGCGGCGGCCAGTCGGCGCAGTAGCGGGACGGGGAGCACCGTGCTGCGCAGGTGCATCACGACGCGCGACTCACAGCGCGAGCGTCGATAAAGGCGTGTGCACGGACGCGACCGGCAGCGTCAAACTCAGGTTTCGCCGCTGATCACCAGACGTTGGCCGGGTCGCAGCGGCGCGCTGCTGGTCGGCAGGCGGTTCCATTTTTTCAGCGCGTCGACCGAGACATTGAAGCGGCGCGAAATCGTCCACAGAGAATCCCCTTGCCGGACTCGATAGCCCATGTCGTCGGTGTTGTCGGCGGCAGCCAGGACCAGACTCTGGGACGCCTCAGGCGGCGCTGTGCGAGCCGGCAAGCGCAGTTTCTGGCCAAGCTTGAGCACGGTACGGGCGGTGAGATTATTGGTTTTGGCGAGCGCTTCGGCGTCGACGTTATATTGGCGCGCTATATCCCACAGGTTATCGCCCTGGGCGACCACATGCACGGCGGGTGTCGCAGTGCGGACCGCTATCGGCGCGATGTTCGGCGCACCAGCGGTATTAGTCGCAGCAGCCACACGCTGGTCGCTGACAGGCAGCCGCAGTACCTGACCGAGACGCAGATGCGTCGAGCTCAAGTGATTGTGTTCGCGCAGTGCGCGCACCGAGACCCTGGCCCTGGCCGCAATCAAGGCCAGCGACTCGCCGGCGCGCACAATGTGTTCAGCTCGTGGCGCAGCAGGCGGTGCCGAGGTCTCGGCCACGGTCGCAACAGAGGGCAGGCGGCGCACCTCGTCGGAGATCGACGAGAGCGCCAGTGCCAGCTCGTCACCGTGCCCCGGCGCGACCAACACATGGGTGGCGCCGGCCACGGTCGTCTGTTTTAGCAAGCCGGCATTGATGGTGCGGAACTGGTCGGCGGCAAAGCCACTGGCCGCCGCGATACGCGATAACGGCAGGTTGGCACCGACTTCTACGACGTCGAAATAGGGGCGATCGCGCACCAGCGCGGGCCGTACGCCATAGGCCGACGGATCGGCGACCACGGCGGCCACGTTCAGCAGACGCTCGACATAGTTGCGCGTATTGCCCGACAGCCCGAGCGACCAGAAATCAGTCGCTCGGCCGCGCTTGCGGTTGCGCTCCAGCGCGTCTGCAACCGTGCGTTCGCCGCAATTGTAAGCTGCGATCGCAAGCAGCCAATCGCCGTCGAATTCACCCTGCAGTTTCTCGAAGTAGTGCAGCGCCGCCTGCGTGCTGGCCACCACGTCGCGGCGGCCGTCGTACCAGCCACTCTGTTGTAAGCCGAAGCGCTGACCTGTAGCCGGAATCATTTGCCACAGACCACTGGGACCCCCGCGCGACCCGGCAGCGGGATTGAAGTTGCTTTCGATTAAAGGAATGAGCGCAAGTTCGTAGGGCAGCTTGCGGCGGTCGAGCTCAGCGATGATGAAGTGCAGATAGGGTTCAGACTGGGCGGATGCTGTTTCGATGACGCGCTTGCCATAGGGCAGGTGCGACAAGGGTTCGCTGGGACGGTGGTGCGCGGATCGATGAAGCGTGAGGCCATCGCCAATCTTGCGCCATAGATCCGGCCCCTCGATCAGGGCTTGCGGCGTCGGCGCGACCAGCGGCGCTCGCGGTTGCATTTCTTCAACGACGGGCGCGGTCGCCGGCAGGCTTTGCGGCGCGGTTTGCCGTGTGTTCTGAATGAACGACACCGGCACCGTGCAGCCGAAAAGCGCGACGCTTGTGAGGGCGATAATCGCCCCTGTTCTAATGTGGTTTCCCCCCAACATGGCGGTAATGTAGGAAGGCTAGGGGCGCGCGGTCAACCCTTGACATTGCGCCGTTGCCTTCGTCCGTGCCAAGCTTCAAACCGTTTCGGGGCCTGCGAAAGGCTCTCGATTTAAACCTTATCTATTTGTTCTAAATGAAGATAAATTCTGTCGAAGGTTTCGGCGATGCAAGCCTTGTAGCAGACCTGCGGGCTTGGTACGAGACCCCTCCGGGCAGCCTGATCGCGGCCGTCGAACGGCAGTTGCTGGGGCGTTTCCTGCCCGACTTGTTCGGATTTCATATCGTGCAGCTCGGCTGTCATCACCTCGACGGGCTGCTCGACGGGAGCCGCATCAGTCACAAAGTGCGTATCGATCTCGGCCACACACTGAACGCCAATGCGGACATGCATTGCATCGAAGATGCGTTACCGCTGGCAGCGAATTCAATCGACGTGGTGGTGCTACCCCATGTGCTCGAATATGCGCTCGACGCCCATCGTGTGTTACGCGAAGCCGAACGGGTACTGATCGGCGAGGGCCATCTGGTCATCCTCGGCTTCAATCCCTGGAGTTGGTTCGGGTTGTGGTCCTCAATGACTCGCTGGCAGGGGCGTGTGCCTTGGCATGGCCACTTCATCGGCGCGGCGCGCGTCAAAGATTGGCTTAAGCTGCTGGGCTTCGACATTCTGCACGTCGAGCGGGACAGCTATCGGCCGCCCGCAGGTCGCGCGCGCATCAATCGAAATCTTGAATTCATGGAGCGCTTCGGCGCGTTGTGTTGGCCGCCACTCGGCAATGTCTATCTGATTGTCGCGCGCAAGCGCGTTGAGGGGCTCACACCGCTGCGCGCGAGCTGGCGTCAGCGCCGCCGGCTGGTGGCGGGCAGCGTCATCGAACCCAGCACTCGCGCCGGTGTACCGGCGGCCGCAGGCACCGACCTTTATGAGCACTGAAGCGGACGTCGTCGAGATCTATACAGACGGCGCCTGTCGCGGCAATCCTGGCCCCGGCGGCTGGGGCGCACTGCTGCGTTACCGTGGTCACGAGCGTCATATCAAGGGCGCCACAGCGGCGACCACCAACAATCGGATGGAACTGACTGCGGCCATCGAGGCCTTGTTAACACTGACGCGTCGCAGTCGCGTTCATCTGCATACCGATTCACAATACGTTAAGAACGGCATCACGCAATGGTTGCCCGGCTGGAAGAAGCGCAGTTGGAAGACGGCCAGTCGTACGCCGGTCAAGAACGTTGATCTGTGGCAGCAGCTCGATGACGCCAGCGGCGCTCATGAGGTGCAATGGTTCTGGGTGCGCGGGCATGCCGGTCATGTCGACAATGAACTGGCGGACAGCCTCGCCAATGCCGCCATCGATGAAATGCTTGAAGCGTCCTGAACCGAGACGCTGGGGGAGAGGCGTATGCGTCAAATAGTCCTTGATACTGAAACTACCGGTCTCGAGTCATCGCAAGGCCACCGCATTATCGAAATTGGCTGTGTGGAGATAGTCAATCGCCGCCTGAGCGACAGGCGCTATCAGCAGTACATCAATCCGCAACGTGAAATTGATGCAGGCGCAATGGAAGTGCACGGCATTACGTTGGCTGACTTGGCGGAACGTCCGCCCTTCGCCGACATCGCCATGGAGTTCCTGGAGTTCGTGCGTGGCGCACAACTGGTGATCCACAACGCGCCCTTCGATGTCGGCTTCCTCAACAGGGAGCTCGCACTGCTGGGCCCGGCGTGGGGGCGCACGGAAGACTACTGCACGGTGTTCGATACCCTGCCGCTCGCGCGCGAGATGCACCCCGGGCAGCGCAATAGTCTTGACGCATTGTGTCGGCGCTACGAGATCAGCAATGCGCACCGGGAGCGCCACGGCGCCTTGCTCGACGCCGAGTTGCTGGCGGAAGTCTATCTGGCCATGACCGGCGGTCAGGCCACCTTCGAACTCGATGCCGGGCGCCAGCGTGGCGACCAGGGCAAACCGGTACTACGACCGGCGCAACTGATGGTGGTGGCGCCGAGTGCCGAGGATCTCGATGCCCACCGACACGCACTCACGGCCGTCGATAAGGCAAGTCGTGGGGCGTGTCTGTGGTTGAAGTCGTGAGCTGGGTGGACAGTCGGCGAAGGGCAAATAGCGTGGCGCCGGGCAAGCGGCGCTCACGGCAGAGCAGCGTTCGGTGTCCTCAGGCGATGGCGTCCTGGGCAATGCGCTGCAGTTCGCCGTTCTGGTACATGCCCAGCACGATGTCGCAACCGCCGACCAGTTCACCCTTGATGAACACCTGGGGAAAGGTCGGCCACTCGGAGAAGCGCGGCAGGTTCTGACGAATCTCAGGCTCGGCCAATATATCGACCGAATGGAAATCTACGCCGCAGGCCCGCAACGCTTCGACGGTACGCATCGAAAATCCGCATTGCGGGAATTGCGGCGTGCCCTTCATGAAGATCACGATGGGATTGGTCTCGACAATGTTCTTGATGCGTTCCAAGGCGTCCATACGCTCTCCTTATATGAGGCTTTTGTAGGGTGCCGACGGCCGCGCTGACAACAGCTGGCGGGCGGCGATTAGATTCAGTCTAAGTCGTTTGCCTGCAAGTTCAAACGTTTATTCGCTAAAGGTTTATGGCGCGCCCCAGCCACCCCCGCCGGCGCTCATGATCGATAGTTGATCGCCGGCGCGCACTTCTAACTCGCATTTGGCCGGCACCGGCACGCCGTTCAGCGTGTTGCGGCCGCATTCGCCGTGCGCGCCACCCGCCAGGCCCCACGGTGCCAGTTCACGGCGTTCACTCAACACCGTCACGGCGGCGGAGCCGAGGAACTGGTAGCAGCGTTCGATGCCATCGCCGCCGCGCTGGTGACCAGCACCGCCGCTACCGCGTCGGATCGCGTAGCGCAGGATGCGCAGCGGATAGGTCATTTCCAGCACTTCGACCGGCGTATTGAGGGTGTTGGTCATATGAGAATGAACGGCGTCGAGTCCGCGCCCGCCGGCATGGGCACCGGTACCGCCGCCGATGGTTTCATAGTAGTCCCAGCCGCCACCGCCCATTGCGACATTATTCATGCTGCCCGTGCTGGCGGCGGGAATGCGTTGCGGCAGGGCGCTGGCTAGCGCACCGAGGATGACATCGACGATGCGCTGGCTGGTTTCGCAATTACCGGCTGCCAC
>JANMJF010000375.1:0-4235 GCA_031371245.1 Pseudomonadota bacterium
CATGGCGACGGCTGCTTGAGCTGGACGTCGCTCAGGCCGCGTGGCGGCCGACACGCAGGTCGCGGCAGACATCGCTGAAAGCGGCGATGATGGCGTCGATCTGCGCACTGCTGTGGGCTGCCGTCACGCTGCAGCGGATCAGACTGCCACCGTCCGGCGCCGCCGGCGGCAGAATAAGATTGGTGTAAATCCCGGCATTGAACAAGCCTTGCCAACAGGCGAATGCGGTTTCGCGTTGGCGGAAGGATATGCCGACTACCGGACTCACATCCGGCCCGAGCTCTAATCCGAGCGCCGCCAGCGCGGCGTAGAGCTGATGGGCGTTGGCCCACACCCGCTCGCGCAATTCCGGTCGCGTGCGCATTTGCTCCAGTGCTACACGGGTGGTCGCGATCACCGACGGGCAGGGTGAGGCGGTGAAAATATACGGCCGACTCGCATAGCGGAACAGCGCGAGTTCCGCATGATGACTGACACAGAATCCACCGATCGAGCCCAGACTCTTACTGAATGTGCCGACGATGAAATCGGTGTCAGCTGCCACGCCGGCCTGCTCTACGAGGCCGCGACCATGGGCGCCGTAGAGCCCCAGCGAATGGGCTTCGTCGACAAACAGACAGGCGCCGAATTCACGCTTGACCTGCGCGAATTCGGCCAGCGGCGCACAATCGCCACGGATGCTGTAGAGCCCCTCGGCTACGATCAAAGCTGACTTGGCGCGCTCGCCCAGGCGGCGCAGGCGGCTGGCAAGACTGTCGGCGTCGTTGTGTTTAAAACGGAAGATATCGGCGCCGCTCAAGCGGCAGCCGTCGAAAAGACTGGCGTGGGCCTCGGCATCGAGCAACACCGCATCGCCGGGTGCCAACAAGGCCGCGAGGGAACCCAAATTAGCGGCGTAACCGGTCGAGAACACCATCGCATAGGGGGTCGCGAAGAACGCCGCCAATTCCGCTTCCAGCTGTAGATGAGCGCGATAAGTACCGTTCGCCATACGCGAACCGGTGGTGCCGGTGCCGCTGGCCGCAAGCGCCGCCTGACCGGCCGCGACGGCGCCCGTGTCGAAGGTCAGGCCCAGATAGTTGTTGGTGCCGGCCATGATAGTGCGGCGGCCGTGAATCATCGCTTCACTCGCGCTCAGCACTTCGTCGATGACAACATCGGTCGGGTTGAGCGGCAACGCGCTCAGCGTGTCATGGGTACGCCGCGCGGCCTCAAACTTGTCAAGCAACCCCATGGGGCTCAGCTCCTTTGGAGTTTCCTGATGACGGCCGCGAGCTCGGTGATGGTCTGCACGTCGGCGAGGGTGCCCTCGTCGATGGCGAGATCGAAATGATCCTCGACTTCACACAGATATTCGATGACTTGAATCGACTCAAGTCCAAGGTCGCCAACCAGGTGAGTGGCCGGCGACAAGGCGGCGTCGGCGCCGAGCGTCTTGCGCAGTAAAGCTATCAACTGATCTTCGACCGCCACTTCAATACTCACTACATGTATCCGCTGTCATGGGCTCAAAGTATCGCTGAACAAACGCTCGATGCCGGCGCGTAACGACACCTGCGGGAGCCAGCCCGTGGCGGCGCGTAGAGGCGAATTATCGCAGAGCCAGCTAGGCTCCGAAAGCTCGCGAACCTTGCCCGGCGTCAACATCGGCGCCCGTCCGCGCAGCGCAGACAGCCACAGGTTGACGCGTGCGATGACGAGCAACAGACGGCGCGAAACATGCAACTCACACACCGGCATCGCGCCGCGCGCCGCGCCGATAATGTCTTTCCACCCGTAGCCATTCTCGTGTCCATCATCGAGCTCAAAGGTCATGCCCACACACGCGTGCTGTTGCTCGACGCAGGCCAGCACAGCACGCCCCAGATCCTCTACGTGCAGTAAGGACAGGCGCTGAGCCGGCGGTCCGACGATCAAAGCAAGCCCGGCGCGGACAGCGCGAAACAGTGGCAACATTTCGCGGTCGCCCGGCCCATAGACGGCCGGCGGCCGCAAAATGGTCCAGGACAGCGACGGCATCGAGTGCAGAATCTGTTCGCCCTCGAACTTGCTGCGCGCATAGTCCGACAGCTCTGGACGCGTAGCGGCGAGCGACGAAATGAGCAGAATATGAGGCGGTTCGGGCCGGGCGGCGGCAACCCGGCACAGGTGACGCAAGCCATCGATGTTGGCACTGGCGAAATCCGCCAGCGCCGCGCCACGAACCGCCCCAGCACAATAGATGACTGTCGCAATGTCGCCCAATGCGGCGGTTAGGGCGCGCTCATCGTTGAGCGCGACATCGACGCTGTGTATGCCTGCGAGTAGCTGCGAGCGATGCGCGGAATGGGGCCGCACCAGCGCGCGTACCGGGTAACCGGCCGCGAGCAGACGGCGCTGCAGTTCGTGACCGATGAATCCTGTGGCCCCAGTCAGGGCTACAGTCGACTTCAGCCGATGATTTTCATCCATGCGCACCCGCAACGTTGCCGATCACGTTCTGCGAGCGGGCCAGGAAGTCCTGTTTCGCTTTCGAACGCGACAACTTACCGGACGAGGTCCGCGGCAGCGTGCGCGGCGGCACGAGGTCGATATGGCAGGTGATGCCGAAGTGGGTGTTGATGAGCGAGCGCAGTTCGTCGATGAGGCTGCGCATCTTGGCCGGGTTGGTCTCGCGGGATTCAACCACAATGACGACCTGATCGGCGCCGCTGTCGTCGGTAAAGGAGAAAGCAGAGACATTCCCGAAACGCACGCCTGGCAGGCTTTCGGCCACGTATTCGAGGTCGTGGGGCCAGATGTTGCGGCCATTGACAATGATCACGTCCTTACGGCGCGCTGTCACGACCACATGAGAGCCCACCCGGTAGCCGATATCACCGGTATCCAGCCAGCCGTCGTCGGACAATACTTCGGCGGTCGCCGTCGGGTTCTGGAAATACCCTTTCATGACGCTGGCGCCGCGCAGACAGATACGCCCGCACTGGTAATCGGGCAGATCATTGCCGGCGTCATCTCGGATCGCCATTTCAAAGCTGGGCAGGATTTCCCCGCAATCAACGAAGGTCAGCGTGTCTTCCGGGCGTTCGGCTTTGGCCGCAGACGGTATTTCGACACGACCTTCGGTCGCCATGATCTCCTTGTCGACTTTGATCGCGCTGATGCCGACGTCGAGCTCGGCGAAGCTGATGGCGAGGGCACATTCGGCCATACCGTAGCAGGCGACAAACGCACGCGGATCGAACTTCGCTGGCTTCAGCACATGTGCGAACTGGCGCAGCGGTTCAGGATGAATGCGCTCCGCGCCGACACAGGCGACCCGCCAGGAGCTCAGATCGTAGCGGTCCTGATCGGTCAAGCGCAGGCGTTTGGCGCACAGCGCGTAACCGAAAGGTGGGCTTGACGAAATGGTGCCGCGATTCTGGGAAATGACTTTGAGCCACAGCCGCGGGCGCATGGCGAAGGTCCGCGGGCTCAGGTAATCAGCCGACAATTGACTGCCCAGGGGCAGTAACACAAAGCCGACCAGCCCCATGTCATGGTAGAGGGGCAGCCATGCGACCATGCGGTCTTGGCGTGTGATCTTGAGACCATGTACTGCGATGTCGCGCAAGTTGGTCATCACGCAATGCTGGGAAATCTCCACGCCGCGCGGGAAGCGCGTGCTACCGGAGGTGTACTGCAGATAGGCAGTCTCGTCGGCGCGCAGCGGCTCAAGTTCGCAGTTCAGTTCGGGTAGGAGATCGAATTCTTCGGGGGTGCCAGCTTTGACCAGATTGAGCCGCTCCACGGCCTGGCGCAAGAAACCTACGTGAGACTCCGGCGCTACAGCGATGTCGGCACCGCAGCTATCGAGCATGCGTTCCAATTGCTCGACATAGGCCTTGCGTGCGCCGAGCTGAAAGCCGGCAGGCAGGGCAACAGGTATGTACCCGGCATATTGGCAGGCAAAGAAAAACCGATGAAACATCGGCTCGGTCTCCGCCACGATGGCGACACGGGCGCCACGCTTACAGCCTAGACCGCGCAGACGGCGAGCCAGGGCCATGGCTTCGATGCGCAACTCGCGATAACTCAGAACCGCAGAGAGCTCACCACGGCCGTCGTAGAAGTTATATCCGGCCTCGCCTTGGGCGGCATATTCGAGCGCGTCGACGAGGGTCGCGAAGTCGGCGTTGCGCAGCGGCAATATGTTGTTGATTATCGTGGCTTTTATCATGATTGGAGTTGAATTGTACGGACTGAATCGACAGACC
>JANMJF010000377.1:0-4171 GCA_031371245.1 Pseudomonadota bacterium
GACCTACTGCGCTCGACATAGGCTGCATGAAAATGTCCAAGTGTTTCTCCACGCCACCAGCCGCTATCTCGGTCAAGTAGCCTTGCTTGCCTCTGCGCGCCCATGTGCCCCATCAACCGCCGGTTGTGTCGAAGGCCATCACTATCACGGTGGAGTGAGTCGCGACGCGGTGGCGCAGAAGCGTTGCCGCGCTGCGTGTCAGAGGGAGTTCCTACCAGCTCTCAATCGCGGTCCGCACGTCGACCTCGAATGACCAGCCACGGCGCGGCTGCTTATAGAGGTATTCAAAGCCATCGACGATAGCCTGAATATCGACCAGGCCATCGTCGCCGAGCTTAGCCGCATACTCAGGAAAGCGGGTGCGGATTTTCTCGCCAGCGATGGCACCATCGATCACCACATGACCGACATGGATGCCATCGGGGCCATACTCCTTGGCCATCGCGTGGGCCAGCATGCGCAATGCGCCCTTGGCTGAATTGAAGGCGCCGAAGTTAGGCCGCCCGCGCAGCGACGCGCTGGCGCCAGTGAAGAGTAGCGTGCCACCGCCGTCGGCCTTCATGTGTTTGACCGCTTCACGGCCGTACAGAAAGCCACCGAAGCAGCACACTCGCCAGCTGTTCTCGAAATACTCAGCCGTCATGTCTTCAATCCGACCTGGGGTGTTATTGCCGGTGTTGTAGATCACCAGCGCGATTTTCCCGACGGCGCGTGCTTGCTTGAACAAATCGACGGTGGCTGATTCGTGGGTAGCGTCGGCGACGACGGCGGTTGCACGGCCACCGTCGCGCACGATGCCTGCGACGACCGCAGCGAGGCTGGCAGCGGTACGGCCGGCGACAAAAACGTGCAGCCCGTGGCCAGCAAAGCGCCGTGCGAGCTGGGCGCCCATGCCCTGCTCGGGGCCGACGCCACTGATGATTGCGATGTCAGTCATATTCGTTCCTCAAGTTTCATGTTTCGCCTTGCTCTTGTTGCTGAGCAAGGCGTTCTACAGCGAGGGTGCAGCCAAGCCCGGCTTGTTTTGTCCCCAGCGATTGAAGTGGGTCTTGGTTTGTGCCGGGTCGCGCGACACGGGGCCGAACTTGCCCTGCGGGAAGCCGATTGGGATCACGGCGACGACGCCATGAGTGGTCGGGATACCAAAGAATTCATGCATTTCGGGTTCGAACATCTGATGCATGGTGGTGAGGCTCGCGCCGAGACCCAGCCCGCGGGCCGCGAGCAGAATGTTTTGCACACAGGGATAGATCGATCCATAGGACGGTGGCGCAAGTCCCAGCCGCGCTTCGGTCGGCACCACGAACGGCCAATCCCGTGTGCCACAGCAGAACAGCAGCACCGGCGCTTCATGCATGTGCTCGGCGAGGTGCATGGCGGCGGCGATCAAGCGGCCCTCCTTGCTGGGATCTTTTCTGCGTTCCACCATGCTGCCGAAGCGATTACGCATCCAGTATTCATAGCGCTGGCCGAAGAAGCGCTTGCCCTCGGCGTCGGTCACCACCAGAAACGACCAACGCTGAAGATTCTGTCCGCTCGGCGCGCAAGTGCCGGCCTCGAGTATTTTCTTAATCATCGCGTCCGGCACCGGATCGGTCTTCAGGCGGCGCATCGCACGCAGACTGTGGATGGTGGCGAACAGTCCGGGGTCTGTTGTCATGGTGATGTGTCCTTTAATGCCTGCGCCAGATAGTCACGCCGCAGCCGTCGTACGATAGCATCGTCAGCTCGCAGGCAGTGCCCACTACCTTGATAAAGGGTGCGATGCTGGTGTTGAATTGGCTTTGGATGGTCGCACCTCGTGCTAGGCCGTGATCGCAGGAACGCAAACATGACCGTCTACGGCATTTCACGGCGCGCTAGCTCTTGAAGTCCTATGGCGCTGCGCGCGCGCCCGCTATTGGTCTGGCGGTGGTCGGACTCGGCGCATCGATCGGGCCGCTGGATTTTTCGGTCACGGTTGCTTTCCCGGCGATTACCGCTGCTTTTGCCTTACAGACCAGCGATATTCGCTGGGTCGCGGTGTGGTATGTACTCAGCTATGGCAGCTTGATGCTGGCCTTCGGTGCGCTGGGCGATCGCATTGGGCACCTGCGCGTGTTTCGTCTTGGACTGATGCTCAGCGCGCTCGCCTATGTCCTTGGTGCAATGGCGCCCAGCTATCACTGGTTACTGGCGACACGGGTGCTGCAAGGCGTGGCAGTCGCGTTGACGCTGTCATGCGGGCCGGCGCTCGCCATTGCCGTGTTTGCAGACCATCAACGCACCCGCGCACTCGCTGGTTATGCCGCCATGGCCTCGCTGGCGGGTGTGATCGCGCCCATCGTCGGCGGCGCCAGTGTCGCGCTGCTCGGTTGGCCCGGGGTGTATTGGTTTCGCCTGCCCATCGTGCTGCTGGCCCTGGCCTGTCTGCCGCTGCTGGGCCCTGACATTGGCAAAGACCACGGGCAGCCGAGCACGCCCTTCGACCTTGCTGGCGCGGTGCTGTTGTCTGGCAGCGTCGCTTTGTTGTTGCTCTTGCCGGCACTACTGCGTCCCGACAAGGCCGGTCTGCTGGCGCTGCCAGCGGCATTGGGCAGCTTGGGTTTGATGACGATGTTTGTGCGCGGACAACGTCGCAGCCACACACCCTTCCTGCCCCACGCCGTGGTGCGTGATGGGGATTTCATACTCGCCAACCTGTCCAGTGTCGTCGTGCAGTTCACCAGTTTCGCCATTCCCTTGACGGTGCCCTACTACCTGACGCGTATCGCCGGATGGGGGCCCTTGGCCACCGGTGGGCTGCTTGCCATCTGGGCGCTGGGTGCCATGGCGGGTTCGGCCGTCGCGTCACGCGCGATGCGTCGCCGTAGCGCGCGGCACGCGGCGTTTGTCGCCGGCCTGCTGGTTATCGCCGGCCTGGTGGCTATCGGGCTATGGCCAAGCACGCCGCGCTATCCATTCATGGTCGCAAGTCTGCTGGTGCAAGGGCTGGGTATCGGTCTGTTTCAGGTCGCTTATACCGATCTCGTGGTGGTCGCGCTGCCACCCTCGGCGCGTGGCGTCGCCGGCAGTTTGACCATGGTCACGCGCACCGTCGGCATCGTCATCGGCGCATCGGGGTGGATTTGGCTGCTGCAGGCGATTGAAAGCACGAGCCTCGGCGCCGGGGCTACCGTGCGCGATGCTTTTATCACCGCCTTCGATACCGTGTTTCAGACCGCCGCTGCGATCGCGGGCCTGTTCTTCCTGCTCAGCTATCGGCGCTGGCGTGGTTGATACGAAAAGCCGCAGAATCACTGCGGCTGCCCCATTCCAAGTTCGCCTGGATGACAGGCGCACGTCGGCTGACAAATCAAAGGGGGAGATCACTATGGGAACGATTCGGCTTGCACTGGCTGCGGTGTTGACCTTGGCGATGGGCGCGGCCCACGCCGCCGATACCGTCGTCGATGACAAATATCTGGGTGAAGACGGCGATGGCACAAATTGGCCGGCCTATGGCCGTACCAGCAGCGAGACGCGCTACAGCCCGCTCGATCAGATCAACGCCGACAACGTCGCCAAGCTCGGCGTCAGTTGGGCACTCGACATGCCGGGTGAGCGTGCGCTGGTCGGCACGCCCCTCGCCGTCGACGGCGTCATCTACTTCACCGGCACCTTCAGTTACACGCGCGCTGTCGATGCGCGCAGTGGCCACGTGCTGTGGGAATACGACCCCAAGGTCATCGAACATGCCGGCGATCGCCTGCGCATTATGTGGGAGACCAATCGCGGGCCGGCTTTTTACAAGGGCAAATTGATCATCTCGACGGTCGATGGACGCCTGATCGCGCTCGACGCCAAGACTGGCAAGGCCTTGTGGGAAACCATGACCATCGATCCGCGTCGCGCCTACTACATTACCGGCGCGCCGAAGGTGTTCCGCGACAAGGTCATCATTGGCAATGGCGGTACTGAGCACGAAGCGGCGCGCGGTTATGTAACCGCCTATGACGTAGCAACTGGCAAGCAGGCCTGGCGCTTCTACATCGTGCCCGGCAATCCGGCTGACGGTTTCGAAGACCAGGCCATGGCAATGGCGGCCAAGACCTGGACCGGTGAATGGTGGAAATACGGTGGCGGTGGCAATGTCTGGAACGGCATCACCTATGACCCGGCCTACAACCAGGTGTTGGTCGGCACCGGCAAC